>JAOZSC010000173.1 GCA_029939875.1 Desulfobacterales bacterium | reverse complement strand
ACAATGGAAAGGAAGATATCATGTTGAAAAAAATGCTTTTGATCGTTATCGGGATGGCAGCATTGGTATTGGTCAGCAATGCCGGATGGAGTATGACCACAGTGAATCATAAAATAAACAATCAGAATATTGCGGTAACCGGCGGAACCGGCGATGAAGGTTTTCTGCTTCTTGCCCGCCGTGGTGGTGCCGGTACCGGTGTTGGACCGGGTGCAGGGGCAGGTCCGGGAGCCGGCGCAAGCATGGGCTCCGGTCCGGGAGCCAGCATGGGCCCTGGAGCGGGAGCCAGCATGGGCCCTGGAGCGTGTGATGGTACCGGTGATGGCTCCGGTGCTGGGCACGGTTCGGGATATGGTCCCGGGGATGGTACCGGAAACGACGGGCAGGGCCAACAGGACGGTACCGGATACGGAGCAACAACCGACCGTTAAACCCATTGAGCATGGGTAAAAAGGGCTCCTGCGGGGGCCCTTTTTATCCATTAACAATGTTTGTTCTATGAATGCGGCGTTATTGGAGCTTGCCCGCTTCAGGGGTAATAATGACGTCGATGCGGCGGTTTATGGCCCGGCCGCTGGCAGAGGCGTTAGAGGCAATCGGTCGCATGGAACCGTAACCGACGGCAATAATTTTTTCAAAGGGCAGGGTTCCATTGGCCACCAGATACTGCCGCACGGCATCGGCGCGCTTTTGTGACAGGTGCTCGTTTAATTGTTCTGAACCGGTGCTGTCCGTATGGCCGCCGATGATGACTTCCGGTTCCCCGAAGGTGCGAATGGCATGCTGGACCTTGCTGAGCAGGGCGTAGTTTTCCGGCAGGATGACACTCTGGCCCACAGGAAACTGCATGGCCTTTAAGCGGATGATGACCTGGTTCTGCTTTTTATAAACTTCGGCTTCCTGGGGTTTGAAAAAATGCTGAATGCTGCTCAGCTTTTCATTAAACCGCTTGGCGGCCAGCAGGCGTTCTTTTTCTTTTCTTTCTTTCAGGCCCTGGCCTTCAAGGCTGGCAACCTGCCCCTGCAGTTTCATGATTTGCGCTTGCTGGTTTTTCGTTTTTTGCACCATGAAGTCATGGTCGGCGCGTTGGGCGGAAATGGTGGCCAGTATGTTTTCCAGCTGGCGGGGAAAGGGCTGGTCGCGCATGTCCGGCGCACCGAGTTTTTGCGAGGTTTGATACAGGTTTTTTCCCGCCCACAGGGTGATCTGTTCCGGGGCCATGTCTTCAATTTTTTTACTTTGCGTGGCAACCACGTGCAACCGTCGGGCGTAAAATAAGGCTTCGTTGGCCAGCTGACGCATTTTTTCTTTTTGATAGGGATTGCGGGTGATGAATTCATCCGCCTGGGCGAGTTTTTTCTTTGCAGTGGCAAAAGCCTGCGGTGCAATGTCCTGCAGGTCTTTTTCTTCCGCATCTTTGATCAGCCGGCGCACTTCTCCGATGGTGCGCTCCTTGATGGCGCGCAGCTCGAGGGCCCGAAAACGCTCGGCCACACGGGCCTGGCTTCGTCGGGCGTAACTTAAATTATTGTTTTCAATAGCCCGGCTCAAGTCGAGGAAGTCGTTTTCAGCGTCCTTGTATTGCCTGCCCAGGTTGGCGGCCCCGGCTTTCCTGGCTAGGTGGCGGGCTTTGATGGCATCGGGCAGGGTGGTTTTGGATATGCGGGCAATTTCACCGGCCCGCTCGAGCTGCGCTCTGCCGGTGGCAATATTCTCCAGAATTTCAGACAGCTGACCACCCTGGTCCAGGCTCTTTTTGGCTGCTTTGAAAGAGGACTCGGCTTTTTCAAACCAGGTCGGTGCCAGCACGTTGATCTGGTTTTTTCGGGCCAGGGCGATGTCATTGTCCAGCTGATTAATAAGCTGCTGGGGGTTTTCCGATTTGGAGATCGGCTTGATCTCCAGCTGGCTGCCGGCACAGGCCACCAGCATCCAGATAATGGAAAAAAGGGTGATCAAACCAAGTTTTTTCGGATTTACCGGGGCATTCATTTTTTGTTATCCTCCTGAAATAGCATTGAATTCATTATATCATATTCGGTATTTTTCAATTTGGCAAGTCCAATGAAAGGAAAAAGGATACCCGGGCTGTGCAATGGTGCGAGGGTTTTGACCTGACAATGGCAACTGTGATAAACTTAAATTTTAAGGACCCTTTTAATGGCATATATCCATGAGCCCTGCAGCTTCAAGAAAAAAGCAAACCACTGTTTCAGGCGGTTCGAAAAAAAACCACTGTTTATCCTGCGGGACGACCGAAAATATGGGCCGCCGCCGGTATTGCTCCATTGAGTGCCGGCAGCGGTTGCGTTACAGCATGAACATTCGAACCGGCCTGTTGAGAGCGCTCAATACCCGCTATGCCACCTTTTATTTTACCGAGACCTTGATTATTCTGGATGTGCTGCCTTACGGTTCCGGCGAGTTGTTCAGCTACATTTTTCCACGGACACCGGACCGCAAGCCGGTGGAAGATTTTTGTACCCTTTGTAATATCCTTGGAAACGAGTGGTGGGCGGAAAGAAATCGTACCAACAAGCGCTATCTGGCCTCCCGGCTCGTGCTGGAAAAAGCGGCAAGTAAAAATGCCGATCAATCTCCCATCCGGCCGATGGATGTAAAAAAACCGGCCCGGGTGGCAGCATCCCTGAGTTTTTTAAAACTCAAAAAAAAAGACCTGGACTCTCCCGAATTGCATCATAAGATAAAATCCGCTTATCGCAAACAGGCCATGCGCCACCATCCCGATCTGGGAGGGGACGCGGCGGGTTTCCGAAAACTCCATGAGGCTTACGAGCAGCTGCTCGGATGGCTGGAAAACCCCGTTTTTGTCCGGCGCCGCGGTTTCCCGGACAGGTGGTTTTATGACGGTGCCACCACCCGTTGGGTGCAGCCGGCACCGCGCTGGGTCCGGTTCAGCTCCCGGTAGCAGCGGCAACCATCGCCTGCACGTTTTCCAGTTTGGCATTGGTGGGAATATCGCAGCCGGACTGCAGGATGAAGCCCGCCGGACCTAACTCCCGGATCAGGCAGATTGAACATCCAAAGATTTTTTGCGGGGCGGCAGATAATCTAAGGGCACATCGTTTAAAATTTTTTGCGCCATAAATTTTTAAAAATAAGTCGGCCAGCCCAGGTCCACAATGCAGTCATAGTCATCGCGGGTCATCAGCTGCGTTTCGACCACCTGCCACATCTCATTAGCGCGCAACTACCAAACGATAACGCTTTGCTCACTGCAACGCTGTGCGCTATGCTCCATGCGCTTTGCTATCGTGGAAACACCGCCCCCTTGTCCGCGCTGGAAACCATTTGGGCATAGCGGGCCAGGTAGCCGCTTTTGATTTTGGGTGCAAAAGCCGGCACGGCGGCCATCCTTTTTTTCAGCGCTTCGTCGGTCAGGCGCACGTTAAGCGTTTTGGCGGGGATGTCGATTTCAATGATGTCGCCTTCCTGCAAGGCAGCCATGGCGCCGCCGGCGGCCGCCTCGGGAGATACGTGCCCGATGGCCGATCCCCGGGTGGCGCCGGAAAAGCGTCCATCGGTAATCAAGGCCACTTCCTTGTCCCTGCCCATGCCGGCCAGCGCAGACGTCGGCGAGAGCATCTCCCGCATGCCCGGCCCCCCCTTGGGGCCCTCGTAGCGAATGACAATCACGTCGCCTTTTTGAATGCCGTCTTCCATAATCGCCTGATAGGCTTTTTCTTCGGATTCAAAAATGCGCGCCGGTCCGGAGTGCTTCATCATTTCCGGGGCCACAGCCGCCTGCTTGACAATGGCCCCGTCCGGCGCCAGGTTGCCGGTTAATATGGCCAGCCCACCGGTGGGGTGCACGGGTTTGTCCACCGGGCGGATAACTTCGGGATCCTTGATACCGGCGTCGATTTCAGCGAGCATTTCCCCCAGCGGTTTGCCGTAGACCGTCTCTGTGCGGGCATCGATCAGATCGTGTTTTAGCAGTTCGGTCAGAATGGCCGGAATGCCGCCGGCATAATACAGGTCCTGCACGTGGTGCGGGCCGGCCGGGGCGATGGAGGTCAGGTGCGGTACTTTTTCCGTCAGAGCGCCGAAGTCTTTCAGGGTGATGTCGATGCCGGCATAATAGGCGATGGCCGGCACGTGCAGCGCCGTGTTGGTGGAGCCCCCCAGGGCCATGTCCACGGCGATGGTGTTGTCGAAGGCCGCGCGGGTCATGATGTCCAGGGGCTTGAGGTTATTTTTAACCAGCTCGACGGCTTTGATGCCGGTTTGCTTGGCCAGCCAGGTTCGCTCGGCAAATACGGCCGGCACACTGCCGTTAAACGGCAGGGACATCCCTAAGGCCTCGGACAGGTTGTTCATGGTGTTGGCGGTAAACATGCCCGAACATGAACCCGCCCCGGGACAGGCGGAGCACTCGTAGGCGTTGAGCTGGGCCACGCTGATTTTGCCGCTCTGAAATTGTCCCACGGCTTCGAACACTTTGTCCAGGCCGGTGTCTTTATGCTGAATTTTGCCGGCCAGCATGGGGCCGCCGGACAGAAAAATGGACGGAATGTTGAGCCGGGCGGCGGCAATCAGCATTCCCGGAATGATCTTGTCGCAGGAGGCCATTAAAACCAACCCGTCGAATGGATGGGCCATGGCCATGATTTCCACCGAGTCGGCAATCAACTCCCGGCTGGGCAGCGAGTATTTCATGCCCTCGTGGTTCATGGCGATCCCATCGCACACGCCGATGGTGTTAAACACCACCGGGGTGCCCCCGGCGGCATAAATACCGGCCTTGACGGCATCCACCAGCTTGTCCAGGTGGATGTGCCCGGGGATGATTTCGTTAAAGGAATTGGCAATGCCGATGATCGGCCGGTCCATTTCCCAGTCCGTAAAGCCATCGGCGCGCAGCAGCGAGCGGTGGGGCGCTCGTCCCGGCCCCTTGGTCATTAAATCACTTCGTTTGTCCATGGTGTTGTCCTCTATCTTTTAGATGAATCATCACAGGAATTTTTTATGGTACGAGTGGTAAATGAAATATACAATTTCGCTATTACCAGAAATCCCTAAAAAATGTTGCAATCATAAAGTGTACATATTATATTGTACACATAGCCAACCATTAATATGGTGGAGAAATCATGAAAGTAACTGCCGCAAATTTTCGTTCAAATTGCTTTAAAATTTTAGATGAAGTCGACAAACAACACAAAGAGGTGGTCATTACCAAAAGGGGCAAACCGATTGCCAAGCTGGTTCGCTATGAGACATCCCCTTCTTCAGATCCATTATTGGGTACATTGCCGGGTGTCGGCTGTACCGTTGGCGACTTAACCGAGCCTTTTGAAGACAAATGGGCGTTGGACTAAGCCATGGTCGTCATGGATACCCATATATGGTGGTGGGCCATCAGTGAACCTGCCCAACTTTTCCGCAGGGCCCGGTCCCTTCTGGCGAAAACCCCACCTGAGCAAAGAGTGATTGCTTCCATATCCATCTGGGAATTTGCCATGATGGTTACGCGAGGCCGAATACAACTGACCATATCGCCAGATGAATGGCTCGATTACGCGATTAGCAAAACCGGAATAACAATTCTTAATTTAGATTCCAGAACGGCGTTGGAGTCCTGCAATCTTCCGGGAAAATTCCACAAAGATCCTGCAGACCGCATCATTGTGGCAACCGCCAGGATCCACCAGGCAAAATTAATCACCAGGGATCAGAAAATTATCGATTATCCCCATGTCACCACCGTTTGGTAATACGTGAAGCCGGTTAGGCTAAAAAGGCTTCAAATTTACACGGATGTGCCGGCGGCAAATCCCTGGTGTACCGCATCGAAGGCCAGGCCCACCTGTTGGGCGTCGCCGATGATTTTGCAGGGGATGCCGGCCTGCTCCAGGGTTTGCTGCAGCGGGTTGTAGGAAACCGCGCCGGCGGCCATTACCACCGTATCAGCGGGAAGTTCCTCCAGCTTGCCGTCGGTTTCAACCTTGACGCCGTCGGGTGTAATTTCAACCGCTTTGGTGGAGGTCTTGGTTCGCACCCCGTGCCGGCGCACATCCTGGAAAATTCCCCAGCGGGTGGTTTTGCCGATATCTCTGCCCATCTTGTCGATCATTTCGATGACAACAATTTCTTTGGTGCCTTTAATGGCCATCTCGTA
>JAOZSC010000172.1 GCA_029939875.1 Desulfobacterales bacterium | reverse complement strand
AATGAGAAAAAGCATCTCCTCCTTGCTTTTAATATAATGATACAGGCTCGCCTTGAAAGGGTGGCGTCCATTCCTGACCGGAACCCTGCAAAAATGGCAAAAAAAGCCCTAAGGTCAATCGATAAGGGCTTTTGAAGGTTGAGCTGCCGTCCCAGGGGGGTACCACCGGAAGGGGCTCAAGTTGACGGGTCAGGTCCCACCTTGACAATCATTTTGCCGAAATTTTGACCCTTAAAAAGACCGATCAGTGCCTGGGGGGCATTTTCGATGCCTTCGACAATGGTTTCTTTCCATTTTATGTGGCCCTGGGCGATCCATTTTGCCAGGTCGGCGAAAAACTGCGGCATCTTGTCAAAGTGATCCGTAACGATAAATCCTTGCATGGTCAGCCGTTTTCCGATGATATAGGCCAGGTTGGGCGGTCCGGCCACCGGCTGGGTGGCATTGTACATGGAAATCAGGCCGCACAGCACGATGCGGCCAAACGGCCGCATGTGCTCCAGGGCGGCTTCCAGGTGCGCGCCGCCCACGTTTTCAAAATAAAGGTCAATGCCCCGGGGACAGTGTTGACCGACTGCGGCAATCACATCATCCACCGCATTATAGTTAAAGGCCGCATCGATGCCGGCTTTTTCTATCAGCCAGGAAACCTTTTCATCCGAGCCCGCACTGCCCACCACCTGGCAGCCTTTGAGTTTGGCGATCTGGCAAACCACCGAACCGACGGCGCCGGAGGCGGCTGATACAAAAACAGTGTCCCCCGCCTTGAGTTTGCCGATGTGCAACAGGCCGGTATAAGCTGTCAGCCCGGGCATGCCGAGGGTCCCGAGATAAGATTGCAGCGGGGCCAGGGAAGGATCTACTTTGACCAGATCCTTGCCGTCGGACACGAAGTATTCGCGCCAGCCCTGCATACCCAGAATAAAATCACCCTCCTGAAAAGGTCCATTCTTGGACGCGATCACCTGGCCGACGCTGCCACCTTCCAGCGGCCGGTCAATCTGAAACGGCGGCACATAGCTTTTGCGATCGTCCATGCGGCCGCGCATGTATGGATCCACGGACATGTAAATGTTTTGGACCAGGATTTCACCCTCACTGATTTCGCCGATGGTGGTTTGTGCCAGTTCAAAGTCGCTTTCCCGGGGCAGGCCCTGGGGTCGGTTTTTAAGCCGGATTTCCCGGCTGGTTGTTTCCGTCATTTTTTTCTCCAAAGGTTATTGTTTAGCCGTACAAATCTGCCCAGGGCAAAATTGCAGGTTCAACGGTCAGGGGGGTGACGTGCACCGGCCTTGCGCTGTTGGCAGTGAGTTAAAAATAGGTATCGCCGGGTGTTCTGTCAAATGCACCGGTTTCTATCTGCTTGACGGATGTTGAAATTTCCTGGTAAAAACAGGCTGCGGATTTATTCTTCAATAACAAGGCGATAATCGTGGACAAATTACTTTTCCTGGACAATTCAATCCCTGACGATTTGTATCACCCGCTGTTTTACTGGCAGCCGATTTTGCTGCTGCCCTTTGATGTATGCAGGGTCTGCGCCGGTGAACTGCCGGCACATCCCGATGAATATTCCCATATTTTCATCAGCGGCTCCACGGCCAGCGTCCTGGAGAACAGTGACTGGATGCAGGCCGAAATGGAACTCATTCGCGAAGCCGTTGCCCGGGGCAGCGTGATCCTGGGAAGCTGCTTCGGCCACCAGATCATCGCCCGGGCCCTGTTCGGACATCAGGCCGTGAGAAGAAGGTCGGCGCCGGAAATAGGCTGGCCGGATATCGAGATCATCACCGATGATGTTTTGCTCGGCAAATCCAGCCGGACTATTCACGGTTTTTTATTTCATTTCGATGAGGTCTGCGACTTGCCGCCGGACCGAGCAACAGTGCTGGCCCGTTCCGACACCTGTGAGATCCTGGCATTCAAATTAAAGGACAAACCGGTCTGGGGCCTGCAGCCCCACCTGGAAATGGGTATTGTGGAAGCCTTGAAATTTCTCGATCTGGTTCAGGGGGACGGAATTCCGGAGAAAAAATCATTTTTCAGCGCATCGGAAAATTTTCCCAAAGACTCGGGAAGAATTATTGCACTGATGAAAGCCTTTCAGGAGACGCGGCCTGGCGCGGTTTGAAAACCGCACCGGCTTTTAACGGCTGACACGTCAGTGCCTGATAGAACCAAAGCGAGACCCATGAAAAAAATTATCATTGAGCGGCCCGGCGGTTACCGCCGGCTGCAGTTGAAAGAATGTTCACTGCCGGCACCGAACGACAATGAAGTGCTGGTTGAAGTTTCAACGGCCGGGGTGAACTTCGCCGATGTCTTCATTCGCCTGGGACTTTATAAATCCGGCAAAGAGTTCGTGGGCTGGCCCATTACTCCTGGTTTTGAGTTTTCAGGAAAACTGCTCGACTGCGGCCGGGACGTGGATGGCCTGGCCCCGGGGACGGCCGTTTTCGGGGTGACGCGCTTTGGGGCCTATGCGTCCCATCTTTGTGTGCCCGCCCGTCAGGTGTATGCCATCCCCGCCGGCTCGAAGTTTACCCCCGACCAGTGGGCGGCCTTTCCAGCGGTTTTTCTCACCGCCTATCATGGACTTTTTCACAACCTGGTGCTGCGGCCTGGCATGAACATCCTGGTCCATTCGGCCGCCGGCGGGGTCGGCGGCGCGCTGCTGCAATTGGGTCGCATTGCCGGCTGCCGGATGGTGGCCGTGGTGGGCGCCGGCCACAAAGTGACGACCGCTGTTGAATATGGGGCTGACGCGGTGATCGATAAAAGCCGGGAGAATCTATGGGCCCGGGCTGAAGCCGTATGTCCCCAGGGATTTGATGTGGTTTTTGACGGCAACGGACCGGCGACCCTCAAACAAAGTTATCGATACCTGGCGCCGATGGGCAAACTCGTCACCTACGGTTTTCATTCCATGCTGTCAAAGCGCGGCGGCTTTCCAAATTACCTGAAACTGGCCGTTCAGTATTGTCGGGTGCCCAGGTTCAACCCCCTCAACATGACCAATGACAACAAAAGCCTGATCGCCTTTAACCTGTCCTATCTGTTTGACCGTGCGGATTTGCTGCAAGAATCCATGCAGCAGCTCAACGGCTGGGTTGAAGAAGGCCGTATCAAAGCCCCGCCGCTGCAGCCTTTTGCCTTCGAAAACGTAGCCGCTGCCCACCACGCCCTGGAATCCGGCACGACAGTAGGCAAATTGATTTTGAAAATGAATGCCGACTAAAGGAAGGCTGGGGCGGTCGGATTTTATACCAGCATGCGCTGTCTTAAGACTTCTGTGAGATTGCGTTTGCCGTTGCTTTAAGATCGCGGAAAATAATCTGACCGCGCTATACCTTCTTGCGGGTCCGCTTGAATCCCTCTAACGATCCGCTGATGGTGGCATCCGGGACGGCATAAGACAGCCGGAAATACCCCGGTGCGCCGAATCCGACGCCCGGCACCGCCAGGATCAGCTCTTCTTTGAGAAGGTTTACGAAGGCCATGTCATCGGCCAGGGGGCTTTTGACAAACAGGTAAAAGGCCCCCAGGGGCACGGTAAATTCGTAACCGGCATCGGCCAGCCCCCGGCACAGTATGTCCCGGCGGCGCTGGTAAATGGAAATATCTACTGTGACCCCTTGCAGCCGGGCCACGGCCCGCTGCATCATCGCCGGGGCATTGACGCACAGCATCGAGTTGATAAACCCTGCCGTGCCTGCGATCAGGCCGGCATCTTCAGCGTCCGGGTGGACCGCCAGGTAGCCGATGCGTTCGCCGGCCAGCGACAATTCCTTGGAGTACGAATTGACGACGATGGTGTGGGGGTAGGACTGAAAGACTGACGGGACTTCTGCCTCATAGACGATTTTACGATAAGGCTCATCGGAAACCAGGTAAATTCGTCGGCCGAAACGATAGCTGGCCCGCTCCAGGACGGCACCCAGTTCGTCCAATTCGCTTTTTGAATAAACGGCCCCAGTGGGGTTGTTGGGGGAGTTGATCAGCATCACCCGGGTTTTTTCAGTGACCGCCGCTTCAATGGCGGCCGGGTCCAGGTGAAAATCGGCGGTTGACGGAGCGCTTTTAAGGACCGCCCCGGCCATAACCGCGTACTGGTTATAGCCGACAAAATAAGGGGCGGTGACCAGAATCTGTTCGCCGGGATTCAGCAGGGTTTTGAAAATGTCGTTGAGCGCGCCAGCCGCCCCAACTGTCATGACGATGGCGTCCGCTAAAAACGGGACTCCGTGCTCGGCGCTCAAGTAGTCGGCCACGGCCTGCCGCACGGCGGCAATCCCCGGATTGGGAGTGTAGCCGTGGTTCACTTCATCGTCGTCGATCAGATCTTTGAGCACCTGCTTGAACTGCGCCGGCGGCGGCACATCCGGGTTTCCCAGCGAAAAATCAAACACGTTTTGCGCTCCGTGTTCGGCCTTGAGCCGGGCGCCTTCTTCAAACATGGCCTTGATCATGGCTGATGCTTCCACCATCCGGCCGATTTGTTTTGCAATGGGCATTTTGCTGACCTCCCCGTTAAAATTAAAATTAGCGTTGCTGCGCTTGTGCAAAGATTATTGCTGCCTGCAGAAGCCGGCAGCATATTTATTTACATATTTGGAGGCCGAAAGCAAGCCGCAATCAGGCCGTTAGCACTGTCGGGCTGGTGCAATAATTTTATATTACTGCTCGTAATCCGGGCGAAGCTGTTTTATATTAACTGGTAACACAAGGGGTCAACATTGTTTTTCTGGAAAATCGGAGATTGACAAACCCGTTCAAAGGAGGAAATATGATTGCTTATTATGTCCATAATAGTAAAACGAATAAAGACCGGGTGGTGCTGCCGGATATGGACTGCAGCGTCGAGATGGACGGTAAACTCATGGAAACATTTATTGCTGTGGAACCGGATTTTAAAAGCTGGGCCGGTGATGCCTGCGGCGAGATGGCACCGGAGGAATTCGGAACGGTTGTGGCCACCCGTGAAGAGGGCGCTGATGTCTGCATCCTGAAGCCCGACCTGTGGCGCCAGCGGATGGCGTTTCACATGGGGACTGCCTAACAGGGGTTTGTGGAAAAACTCACTGGTTGTGAAAAATTTTTCCCAATCGGTAAGAAGAAAAATTCTTAATTACCACCGGGCATATGGCGGGCAGTTGCTATAACTGCTTGTATACAATTAAAATAAAATCTTACGCCAGACGTTGCATGTTTTTTGCGTTACTTGTAGTTTTAAAGAGGTATAGTTTTATGGCCTCCCGGGTGCGCGTGCATCTTTTCCCGTCGAGCTTCCATCCTTCAAAAATGCGAGGCCTGCTTAGTGAAAACAACGGCACTTCGGGAAGCCGTAATTTTAAAAAGGCAGCACCCGGTGGGTGCTGCCTTTTTTTATCCTGATAATTGTCGGCCAACATGCTTTCCATGTTTTGCTTCCGACAAATCCTCTTCGTTAAAACCGGAGCAAACTGACCTTACCGAATCAGACGCTTGATGTCCGCGACTTCAAGGTTGGCGGCATCCACCAGCCACTGTCCCTTATCATCCTGCCGGCCGCTGAGACGCCCCTGTTTGAGCCAAGCCAGCACCCCTTTTTCGGTCAGGTAGGTCATGGCAACAAATTCGGTCAGTGGATAAGCTTTTTTGCTGCCGGCCGGTGCTTTTACCGCCGGTTTCTCTTTTGCCGGAGATGCTGATTTTTTCGTTCCACCCGCAGCGTTGGCCGTTTTTTTCTTTGGCGCGGCGGTCCCCTTTTTTGAAAGCGCCAGGAGGGCTTTTGAGTTTAATTCATCCGGGCTTATCATCCACTTGCCCGATTTTTTTTCAGCCTTTATTTTGCCATCACGAATTAATTTTGAAACCCTGGAGGACGCTATTCCAGCCCGGGATGCAAATTTGTTGGTCGTCAAAAGTTGACTTTCGTTTGCCATCTTCTTTCCTTTCCCCTGAAAAAATTATTCGTTTGATCTGGTTCGCCAGTCTGTTTAGAAAAAATGTTGAGATCATATAGCAAGATATGACGGATCATTCAAGCATGACTTTTCCTTTGTCCACCATGTCCAGGGCGAAAGGCGGTACCCAGGCAAACTCCCGGCCTGCCGTTGTATATCGACCAGGCATGGGCCATCATGGCAGCGGCCTGTTCATGTC
>JAOZSC010000171.1 GCA_029939875.1 Desulfobacterales bacterium | reverse complement strand
TCTGTGGTGAGAAATAAAAAAAATCAAGAATGATTTGACGAAACCAAACTTTTACAGTATATCAGCGCCATTTTAACACCGGATAGATCTTCATCGGCATTTCATAGGGATTTTCATCGGTGATTTTTTCGTACATCTGAAAATAGTGCCAAGCGTCTGTTCAGAGCAGACAAAGATTGTTGGGATGTAAACAACAGCTCAAAAGGAGGTTTTATCTTGTTTAATATCGCATATGCAATGGGTCAGGGAGGCGCCAGCGGCGGTCAGGGTGCCGCCGGATTTACCGGCTTCATCCCCCTGATTTTGATGTTTGTCATCTTTTATTTCCTGCTGATCCGACCCCAGCAAAAAAAAACCAAAGAACACCGCCAGATGATTTCCAACCTTAAAAAAGGCGATCGCATTGTGACCAGCGGCGGGATTCACGGCCGAATCACGGGAATGGACGATGCGACACTGACCGTTGAAATCGCCGACAAAGTTCGTGTGAAAGTCGCCCGCGGCAACGTGTCCGCTCTGGCTCAGGCAGCGCCCCAACCGGCAGCGGAAAAAAAATAACCGGCCTATCCGGTGCGTTGAAGCATGCCGCAGCCTGGTTGTGCCCATGCAGTTTCACCAAACCGCAGTGCGAACCAACGACTTGCGGTAGTCTTTCCAGTAACGGAAGAATTGAATTAAAAGATCTGCCCGGCGCTTTGCCGGCTACCCGTTTGGTGATTATTCTGGAGCTTCTGTATGGCGGCGGCAATCCGCAAACTTGGTGGATGCAACTCCAAGCTTGATAACCTCTTAAAAAAGCTAATTAACGGCGCTTCGCGCTCCTATGGATATCCGCTGTTTCGCGGGTATGACGTTTTTTGTTGTTTGCGCCGTGTTCGTTTAACCGCTAATAGATAAAGGGAAAAAATCATTGAAAAACATTTCTTGGAAAACGGGTTTGGTCCTGGCGGTCCTGGTGGCTGCAGTAATTTATCTGCTTCCGTCCCTGAAACCGGACCTGTGGCCCCACAAACAGATCAACCTCGGCCTTGATCTTCAGGGCGGCATGCATCTGGCTCTGGAAGTGGAAACCGACAAAGCCGTGGAAAGCACCGTTGAACGCATTGCTCAGGAGATCCGTGAACAGCTCAAGAAAAAGCACATCCGACAGGTTTCAGTGGATCGCATCAAGGGCACCAGCATATCCGTCAAGATCAACCAGGAAAATAAAATTGCAGCGGTAAAAAAACTGCTTGATGACGAGTTTAAGGACCTGCGCCTGCTTTCGGAATCCCCGGCAGACGGCGCCGAGACCATCATACTGGACCTTCCGGACAAAAACCGTGAACATATTAAAAAAATGGCGGTCGACCAGGCCCTTGAAACCATCCGCAACCGCATTGACCAGTTCGGCGTGTCCGAACCAGACATCCGCCGCCAGGGTAAAAATCGGATCCTGATCCAACTGCCGGGCATCCGGGACACCGAGAGGGCCAAAGACCTGATCGGCAAAACCGCCCTGCTGGAGTTTAAAATGGTGGACGACACCCATTCCGTGCAGTCAGCACTGAAAGGCAATATTCCGCTGGGACGGGAAATCCTTTACAAGCTCGACGAAAATGCGCAAACCCACCGCACCACCCGCACCCCGTTTCTGCTGAAAAAGCGCACCCTGTTAACCGGCGCCTACCTGACGGATGCACGGGTCCAGATCGATTCGCGTTTCAACGAGCCATATGTTTCCATTAATTTCGATAAAAAAGGTGCGCGCATCTTTGAACGCATAACCGCGGAAAACGTAAACAAGCGTCTGGCCATTGTGCTGGACAACAACGTCTATTCAGCACCCGTTATCCAGGAAAAAATTGCAGGGGGCCAGGCGCGGATTACCGGCAACTTTAGCACTGAAGAGGCCCGTGACCTAGCCATCATTTTGCGCGCCGGCGCCCTGCCCGCACCGGTAAAAATTCTGGAAGAGCGCACGGTGGGGCCCTCCCTGGGGGCCGATTCCATTCGCAAGGGCTTGATCTCCATGCTCATCGGCGGTATCATGGTGGTGCTGTTCATGCTCGCATATTACAGGATATCCGGGCTGATCGCCGATGTGGCCCTGGCCCTGAACATCGTGCTGATCGGTGCCGGGCTGGCCGCTTTCCAGGCCACTCTTACCCTGCCCGGTATTGCCGGTATCATCCTGACCATCGGTATGGCCGTGGATGCCAATGTCATCATCTTTGAGCGCATCCGCGAGGAAATCGCGGTGGGCCGGACTCCCCGGGCCGCCGTGACCGCCGGATTTGACCGTGCCACCCTGACCATCCTGGACGCCAACGTAACGACGCTCATCGCGGCAGTGGTGCTGTTTCAGTTCGGCACCGGACCGGTCAAGGGATTTGCCGTCACCCTGGGCCTGGGGGTTATCGCCAGCATGTTCACCGCGCTTATCCTGTCGCGACAGATTTTCAATTACCTGCTTCAAAAGCGCACGGTAAAAAGCCTGAGCATTTAATCGGGCCTGCAGAATAAAAACAAAGAGGAACCTGAATGCAATTTATTAAACCGGATGTAAACATCAATTTTATCGGTCGCAAAAAAATCGCGTTCGCGATATCAGCGGCAATGATCATTATCAGTATCGCTTCACTGGTCCTGCACGGAGGTCCCCGTTACGGAATCGATTTTGCCGGCGGTACTCTGGTCCAAATCAAATTTCAGCAACCGGTGAACGTCGACGATATCCAAAGCGGCCTGGAAACCATCGGCCTGGGAAAATCATCGGTGCAACAGTTCGGAGACCAACAGGACAACGAATTTTTAATTCGTACCGACAGCTCTGTTATCACCACCGAAGGGTTCTCCGCGGAGCTCAAAAAGGCCCTGGCTGCTAAAACCGGTGCAGAGGTCGAACTGCGCAGAATTGAGATGGTCGGCCCCCAGGTCGGAAAAGATTTACGGGAAAAGGCCCTGTTTGCCATGTTTTACGCCCTACTGTTCATTACCATTTACATATCCGGGCGTTTCGAACTGAAATGGATCCTAAGCGCGGTAATGGCCGTGGCGTTGATCGGTGCAGTTTATGTGTTTAACCTGTTTGACGTCAGCATTCCGTTTTTGATCGGCGCGGCGTTGATTGTCAGCCTGGTATTGTTCTGGTTTCTTGAACTCAAATATGCCATGGGTGCCATTGTGGCCCTGATCCATGACGTCACCATTACCGTCGGTCTTTTTTCCATCTTCGGCAAGGAATTCACCCTGCCGATCATCGCGGCTTTGCTGACCATTATCGGCTACTCGTTAAACGACACCATTATCGTCTTTGACCGGATTCGTGAAAATCTCAGGCGCTATCATAAAAAACCCCTGGAAGTCATCTTGAACCGCAGCATCAATGAAACGCTCAGCCGTACCATACTGACCTCGCTGACCACCATTTTTGTGGTGGCCACCCTTTTTGTCCTGGGCGGCGGAATTGTCCATGACTTTGCATTTGCCCTGCTCGTTGGGATTATTGTCGGGACCTATTCTTCCATTTTTATCGCAAGCCCGATACTGCTGGCCTGGCAGACCCGGCAACGCAAAAAGTAACCTTGATGCGGTGTTTTTCAGCGTCCAACCGTATTGAACATCGCCAAATCCACGGCGGATAACCATGCCGTCTATCACGTTATGGATGACATTTTACCCTGGTTCCACCTGAAAAGCGTTCCGGGTGTCGGTAATCACCTGTTCAAGCGCCTGCTCGATCGTTTTAATTCGCCGCAAAACGTTTTCCGATCCTCCGAAAAAAACCTGTTGGCGGTGGACGGTATGACCGTCGGTTGCGTTGCGGCCATAAAGCACCATAAAATTCCGGACCGGGTCACCGCGGAACTGGAACGCCTGGCAGGCAGCAATTTCCGCATCGTGACCCTGACGGATCCTGATTACCCGCAACTTTTGCACCGCATTCCGGATCCCCCGCCTTTTTTATATGTCTATGGCCGAGTGGACCATGGGGCCGACAAAATTGCCGTGGTCGGCTCTCGCAATGCGACCGGTTACGGGCTGCAGACCTCCGGCAACCTGAGTGCCGACCTTGCCGGCCTGGGGCTGACGATTGTCAGCGGCATGGCACTTGGCATTGACACGGCTGCTCATGAGGGTGCCCTGTCGGTAAACGGAAAGACCGTTGCCGTTCTGGGCAGCGGCCTGGAACGAATCTACCCGGCCAGAAACAGAAAGCTTTTTCACCGCATTGCGGAAAATGGTGCGGTGATTTCGGAATTTTCCCTGAACAGCGAACCGGAAGCGCATCATTTTCCGGTGCGCAACCGTATCATCAGCGGCATGTGCCTGGGGACCGTAGTGGTGGAAGCAACCCGCAAAAGCGGATCTCTTATAACGGCACGGCTGGCCGCCGAGCAAAACCGCGAAGTGTTTGCCGTTCCCGGCAGCGTACAATCGTTTAAAAGCGTCGGCACCCACACGCTCATCAAGCAGGGAGCCAAACTGGTAGAAAACATCCAGGATATCCTGGAAGAGCTGCCGCCGTTGCCACAACCGGCTGCCAATGTGAGGGACAGCGGCCCCGATGACAACAGCAAAACACCTGCCGCGCTGAACGCGGATGAAGCCCGGGTCTATCGCGCGCTGGGCCCTTACGGCGTGCACATCGATGAACTGGCCCGCGAGCTTTCCATGGCGCCGGCAAGGGTTTCCAGCCTGCTGCTTCAGCTGGAACTCAAAGGTCTGGTGAATCAATCACCGGGTAAATTTTTCTGTGTATCTGAACGATAACCAGGCACTTGCCTGGGTATGCCTCAACATTAAGGTATAGAAAACTTGACATTTGATAATCAACGGTTAAATTTTCAGGTTCGCACCTTATTTGATCAACCCGGCTGTCAATGGCGGCAAGTCAAGCTTATCGAAAAGTTATAAGAAAGGCACAACCGTGAGCAAACCGCTAGTGGTGGTGGAATCACCGACAAAAGTCAGAACTATCAAAAAATATCTTGGAAACAGCTATAATGTGGCAGCCACCGTGGGTCACATCAAAGACCTGCCAACCAAGGAAATGGGTATTGATGTGGAAAACGGTTTCAAACCCGAATACAAATCCATTCCGGGGAAGCAAAAAATCATCCGGAGTCTGAAACAGGCTGCCGGTGATGCCACTGACATTTATCTGGCCCCGGACCCGGACCGGGAAGGAGAAGCCATCGCCTGGCATACCGCTGAAGTGTTGAAAAAAAAGGGGCGTCATTTTTACCGGGTGCTTTTTCACGAATTGACCAAAGACTCTATTCGCAAGGCCATAGCCGCTCCCGAAGATCTCGACCGCAGCAAATACGAAGCCCAGCAGGCCCGCCGAATCCTCGACCGTTTGGTGGGCTACCAGGTATCCCCGTTGCTGTGGCGCAAAGTAAAAGGCGGTTTGAGCGCCGGTCGTGTCCAGTCGGTGGCCCTTAGAATCATCTGCGAAAGGGAACGCGCCATCCAGGCCTTCGTTGCCGAGGAATACTGGTCAATCACCGCGGATCTGAAAAGTGACACGCCGCCACCGTTTACGGCCAGGCTCGTTAAAAAGGACGGCAAAAAAATTACCATCCCGGACGAAAAATCGGCTTCCCGAATTGTAAAAGAGCTGCAGGTTGAAAAATTTGTGGTGGACAACCTCCAGAAAAGAACTACCCGCAAAAATCCACTGCCACCGTTTACCACCAGCAAACTTCAGCAGGAAGCCATCCGCAAGCTCCGGTTCACCGCCCGCAAGACGATGATAGTCGCCCAGCAGCTGTATGAAGGCATTGAACTGAGCCCCGGCGAACCGGTGGGTTTGATAACCTATATGCGTACCGATTCCACCCGCATCGCCGCAGAAGCAGCCATCGAGGCCCGCCAGCTGATCCTGGATCGGTTCGGCAAATCGTACGCCCTGGAAAAGCCACGGTTTTTTAAAAACAAGAAAAAAGTCCAGGACGCCCATGAGGCCATCCGCCCCACATCGGTTTTTAACGCCCCCGATGAGATCAAATCCCATCTTACCGATGACCAGTTGGCCCTTTATCGGCTGATCTGGCAGCGTTTTGTGGCTTCCCAGATGACCCAGGCCCTGATCAATCAGATCTCCATATCCGTCCTGGCCGGTGCCTACCTGTTTACCGCCAGCGGGTCTTCGGTAAAATTTCCCGGTTTTATGGC
>JAOZSC010000170.1 GCA_029939875.1 Desulfobacterales bacterium | reverse complement strand
GCTGTCTATTCCTGCCCTCTTCCGGTGATGGAAGAGGGCAGGCGCCGAAGTGTTATTTAAGTTTACAGCTTCGAAAGACAGACGGTGCGATCAAGGAAAAGTGGCTGAAAAAGGAACCACCCGCACAATGCCATCGGCCTTAAAGATAGCCGCGCCATCTTTAACATTGATGGGAATTTCATAATTTGGAATTCTGGTCCACCATGCTTCGAGTTGTTCCCAGGCGTTGGTTCCCTTTTCCTTTAATTTGAACCCGCCAGTGACCAGAAGGCTCAACAAAGATTGCCTCACATCAAAGTGCGCATGCACCCGCACCTGGTTGGTTTTGCCTGCCGGTATCCATTGGGTTGCGGTTGAGCTAACCGAATTGAGGTCAAACTCCTCAAAAGCGACAGTGAATTTGATATCTTCCAGCAGGATCGGGTAAGAATTCGGGTTTTGGATATTAAAAGTAAATGCGAGATCAAGAGGCGCCCCGACATTATCAGGTTTTCCCTTGGTGGGTTTTACTTTACTTGAAAAATACCAATATCCGAATGAGTGGGCTACCTCCATAGAATCCAGGGAAATCACCGGATCTTTGAGGTTGCTTTCCGATGGCTTGCCAAACGCGGCACAGCCGGTCAGAAAGGCGATGATTACGAAAAAACATAAAACAGTAAACGCAGTTGATTTCTTTTGCATAATAAATCTCCCTTATTGCGTTTAAGGGTTAGGTGAGCCATCTCTTTCTTCGCTTGTAATGCTTCACGTCTCGAAAGCTTTTCCTTCCCCCGAAATCCGTCATGCCCAGGTAAAAATCCTTGATATCCGGATTTTCCCTGAGTCTTTCAGCCGTATCGTCCATTACGATGCGCCCGTTTTCCAGCACATAGGCATAGGGCGCCACACTGAGGGCTAACTTGGCGTTTTGCTCCACCAGCAGTATGGAGATCTTCTCCTGCTCGTGCAGCCGGGTGATGATATTGAAAATCTCATGGATGAGAAGCGGCGCCAGGCCCATGGAAGGCTCGTCCAGTAAAATCAGTTTAGGACTCGTCATCAGGGCCCGTCCGACCACGGTCATCTGCTGTTCCCCGCCACTGATAAACCCGGCGGTTTCATTGCGTTTTTCTTTCAGACGGGGAAAATAGTGATATACCATCTCCAGTCCGTCTTTGATTGACCGGCCGTCCTTTTTTTTCATGTGAGCGCCCACCTTCAGGTTCTGTTCCACCGTCAGGTGTTCGAATACCCGGCGCCCTTCGATAACCTGTACAATACCCATTTTGGCTATCTTTTCCGGCACTATCTTATCAATACGCTCGCCCATGAATTCAATCGACCCATCGGTAACCTCACCGTCTTCGTGTTTTAACAAACCGGAGATGGCCTTTAAGGTCGTGCTCTTCCCGGCACCGTTGGCTCCCAGAAGGGCAACAATCCCCCCTTCGGGAACCTCGATGGAAACGCCTTTGATCACTAAAATAACTTCGTGATACTTGACCTCAATGTTGTTGATCTTCAGGATCATATTATCGTTAGACAATGTCCCGTAACCTCCTTCGGGGTTTGTTAATCGGCTGACCGGCGCGCCTCGAAAAACAGGAGTTCTACGCGTCCCGTTGATCGGATGCTCCAATCAACCCATTGCTCAGATTACCACCCGAGCCATTTTTTTTCCCACTTGTCCGGCCAGAGCTCTTTCAGGTCCACGCCAGCAAGGGGATTAAATTTGCCATTTTTGTATTCGTATATCTTGGCTTCACTCATGGACCTATGATCCGTGGCTGTATATGTCACCGGCGCGATACCCAAACCGATTTCATAATCTTTCATGGTCTCAAAGCCCTTTTTCAGAATTCCTTCGCCGCTCAGATCACCGGCCTTATCCGCCCGTTTCAGGGCCTCGGCAAGTCCCAAAGCATTGGCCCATGCCTGAACCGTATGGATAGTGCGCTTTTCCACCGGGATGCCGGGATTGTACTTTTTAGCATATTCCACGACCTTGTCCATCAGCGGCACATTTTGCCCGAAAAACGCCCACGGTGCACAACCAATGGCACCTTCGGCCGCCTTGCCAGCCAGTTTGGGCAGGTTCTCATCATAGCCCCAGCATTTGATCAAATTGTCAGCTCCCAGCCCAAGGGCATAGGCATCACGCAGGGTCGCGGCAACCGACATAACCGTGTTGGTATGTAAAAGCACGTCTGGCTTGAATTTTTTTAAAGCCAAAATTTGGCTTTTGGTATCGATGGCGAACAAAGAGACGTCCTGGTCCGGACCGATATCAAACCCGAGTAGTTTGGCCTGATCTTTTGCCGCCTTGATGGATGAGCTGGAAAACGGAGAAGCAAACATGTAACACATGGCGATCCGGGGTTTGCGCTTTCCGTAATCAGGTTTACTCGGCCATTTTTTATCAAACCACGCCGTGATCAGCCCCCGGGACTGTGTAGAGTAATCGGTGGCGAAAAACAGATTATACGGTGTTTTTGCGGGATTGCACAAATGACCAGAGTACGAGGCAGAAACATAAGGCATCTTGTCCCTTGAAACAGTAGGTGCCAGGGCTTCAGTATCCCCGGTACCCCAACCCAAAATGGAGATGCATTTCAACCTTTTAAACAGTTTATACTTCGTTAAGGCCTCAGGGATTCGGTATCCATAGTCAAACTGATACAGTTTGATCTGCTTGCCGTTGATCCCGCCCGTGTCGTTAATGTAATGGATCGCCTCGGCGATGCCCAGAGCGTAATCCTTGCCCACATCAGAGGTAGCGCCCGTCATATCGTTAAGCGCACCGATTTTGATGGTAGCCGCCGCTCCGGCAAAGGAGGCAACGCCCACAATCAACGCCGCCGTAAGCACCGTAACGAATACTTTAGACCATACATTTTGAACGTTCATAGTTCTCCCCTTTCGTTGTAAACTAAATTGTAATTAGCCCTCATGAAACATAGATTATGTTTACCACCTCCTTTTTCTGGTTAAAGTTCAACGCTAAGGCATCCGTAAAAAACCAAAATTTTAGAAAGCTACCACAATATAAATGGCATGGAGCGCTTAATTAAGGACAATATATAGTGGCTAAATGTTTTTGACGGACTTTTTTTAGGAGACCGTCTAAGTTATATTGTTAAATAAATCGTTGTGCAAAAGGCGCGTTTCGCCAATCATCCATCCGGCACAGTTTCTCGATCTTGCGCCGGATAGAAAATATATTCACATTTGCGAATTTATTAATAGGAAAAGGGCCAAAGGTTGAAATAATTTTTCCCCTGCCACCATCGGTAAGCAATGCCGTTGGGTTCGAAAATCATGAACGCACAAATGGCCAGACCGAACATTGCCTCTTTGATAAACAGAAAATCCATTAACAGCTTCGGCCAGATATCGGCCAGTGGCATGACCGCCAGCTGCAGCGCTTCCATGATAATCACCATAAACAGGGACCCGAAGATGGTTCCGTGGATAGAACCCACCCCTCCAATGAGAATGACCCCCACCAACCACAGAGACCAGAACCACGGAAAATGCTCGGGGCTGATGGCCGCCAGGTTGCTGATCCAGAACGCGCCGGTAACTCCGCCGATAGCCCCGGCCACGAAAAAGGCCAGCAGTTTATATTTGAAAACGTTGATCCCCATGACCTCGGCGGAGATATCATTGTCCCGGATCGCCACCCAGGCCCGGCCGACCCGGGACCGGAGCAGATTCACCACGGCGACAACACAGGTGATCACAAGGAAGAGCATGAGAAAATAGACTTTCAAATCACTGTCGATCACCCACGGCCCGATCTTTATCGTTCCTGGAGGCAATGAAAAGGCCTGGCCCCGGCCGCCGACTTGGCTGACATACTGGGTAATTATAAAATCAACGGTGATAAACTGGGCCGCCATGGTCGTTAGAATTAAATAAAACCCCTTGACCCGGGCCGACGGCAGCCCGAACAGGACACTCCAAATACCGGCCACAACGGCCGCCGCAACAATGCTGATGGGATAGGCCAGTCCCCAATCCAGCAGTATTTTCGGCCAGGGAAACTCCAATATCAGCAAGGTGCTGGTATAGGCGCCCACGGCCAGAAAAGCGGCATGTCCCAGGGTGATCTGGCCGCAGAAACCGATCAGCAGCTGCACCCCGAGGGCGCCCAATATGGTATAGCCGACCTGGTTGCAGATACTGAGGAAGTAAGGATCCGAGACGTATGGAATGCCAAAAATCAGAATGAGCGCCAGCAGTATCATCTTACCCTTGATAAACTTGGTTTGAAACCAAGCATGGTCCTGTTTGTAGTTCTGGTGGTATTCCCCGCATGGAAGCCAGGTTGTCGACATTTAATTTCTCCGAAACGATTGGTTATTTATTTTTAAAAACTCTTTATCCGGTCGCAGAGCGTAATGCTCTGCGCTATGCCCTTAGCGCTTTGCGCCTGCGCCATGCCCTATGCCCTTCGCGTTAAACGCGTTCGATCCGCTCCCATCCCCACAGTCCGTATGGCTTGAATAGCAAAAATATGGCCATGAAAGCGAAGGGAGCGATCTCCTTGACACCGCCCGGAAAATACCGGTCAAGGTATGCGCCACAAAAGTTCTGAAGAAGACCGATGACAATGCCCCCCACGATGGCGCCCGGGACGGAGTTGAGCCCACCAAGCACCACTGCAGGAAGGACCAGAAGCCCCAGGTACCCCACCGAGATGTTCAGCCCGTTGATGTTTCCCAGCAGCGTGCCGCCGACGCCCGCCGCCATAAAGGCAATGGCCCAGGCTGCGGCATACACGAAGCGCGCACTGACGCCCAGCGACAGGGCGGCCATTTCATCGTCAGCAGTGGCCTGCATGGCAAGTCCCCAGCGCGTGTATTTAAAAAAGGCCACAAATATCAGCAGCAAAACAATGGCGGCCACAAAACTCCACAGGTACACCTGGCCGACAATCATTGGTCCGATGTGAATGGGTTCGATGGAAAACACCGCCGGGGTGAATACCTGGGTGTCGGTTCCCCATATGAATTCAACAGTCCCCTTGAAAAAAAACGATAGGCCCACGGTCACCATGATCACCGTCAGGACCGGCTCACCGATGAGTTTGTCCAGAAAAATCCGTTCGGTTACAATCCCCAGGATAAATCCGATCACCAGGGAAATGACCAGCGCCAGCACAAACGGCACCCCCATGTTGTAAAAGCTCAGGGATATGTAAGCCCCGATCAGCGTCATTTCTCCCATGGCCAGGTTGAGCACCCCGGAGCACTTGTAAATCAGCACCCATCCCAGGGCCACCAGGGCATAAATACCACCGACCAAAATGCCGGTTGTCAGGGTCATGAAAAACAGTTCCATCAGATGGCTTCCCCTTTTGATTGAAAATTGTCAATCCACAGTTTTGCGAATATGCATGTCAGTCTTGATGTGCGCTTTACGACCGTCCTCGTACTTGATGATGGTGTCGATATGAACGCTGTCCCGGTCGGAATAAAGGGCGTCGACGATTTCTTCGTATCGTTTTTCCACAAACGCGCGGCGCAGTTTCCGTGTGCGCGTCAGCTCATCATCGTCTGCATCCAGCTCCTTGTATAAATTGGTGAATTTTATCACCTTGGCCACATCGGGCAGGTCCTTGTTGGCCTGGCGGATTTGTTTTTCCACCAGATCGTAAACTTCCGGCATCTGGGAAAGCTCCTGGTAACTGGTATAGTTAAGCTTATTTTCATCGGCCCACTTGCCCACCACCGCATAGTCAATGCACAGCACGGCGGTGATGTAGTCTTTCTTATCACCGATCACCCATGAATCTTTGACGTAAGGGCTGAACTTGAGGCGGGTTTCCAGGTACTGGGGGGCAAAAGGCTTGCCGTCACGCAGCGTAAAGACATCCTTGGTACGGTCGAAAACCACCAGGTGACCGTCATCATCGATAAATCCCCTGTCGCCCGAATACAGCCAGCCGTCCTTCAAGGTTTTTTCCGTGGCCTCCGCGTTTTTGTAATAGCCCAGAAAAACCGAGGAGCTGCGGGTGAGAATTTCGCCGTCGTCGGCAATCTTGACTTCGGTGCCGGGGATGGGACTCCCGACGGTGTCAAATTTGATATCCCCGCTGCGGTGCACCACCGAGATGCCGGCCACCTCTGTCTGGCCGTAAATCTGCTTTAAATTGACGCCCAAGGCGTGAAAGAAGCGAAAATGATCCGGTCCCATGG
>JAOZSC010000169.1 GCA_029939875.1 Desulfobacterales bacterium | reverse complement strand
TATTTGAATTTTCGGTTTCCGGAAGAAACTGAAAATACGCAATCGCCTTCGGCGAACCAGGAAAATAATGGCAGGCGCCGGCCAATTCACACCTTCGAGCGGCTTTAATTCGCCGCCATCGAAAGCATTAATCTGATAAAGAGGGTCGAAAATTCGAGCCGCCCCTCAGGTGGACACCAGCTCCCGGGCGATGGCGTTGACATCGGCCATGATTTTTTCGACATCCAGGCTTACCAGTTGGCTGTTTTCCATCACCGGTCGGCCGTTGATGATCGAGGTGGTGACATCACTGCCCCTGGCGGCGTAAACCAGATGCGATACCGGGTTGTACATGGGGGTTAAATGCGGCCGGTGGGTGTCGATGACGATGAGGTCCGCCCGTTTGCCCGGAACTATGGACCCGGTGATATCACCCAGGCCCAGGGCTCGGGCACCCTGGATGGTGGCCATTCGCAGTACGGTGAGCGCATCCAGGACCGTGGGGTCTAGGGTGACGGCCTTGTGCAGCTTGGCCACGGTGTCCATTTCCAGAAAAAGGTCCAGGTCGTTGTTACTGGCACAGCCGTCAGTGCCGAGGCCGACGCAGATTCCGGCCTGCAACAGCGCCGGCACCGGTGCAACCCCGGAGGCTAGCTTCATGTTGCTTTCGGCGTTATGGGCCACTTTGACATCGAAACGCTGCAGCAGTTCGATGTCATGGTCAGTGAGTGCCACGCAATGACAGGCCAACAGGTTGGGGGCCAGAATCTCCAGGTTGGCCAGGTGCTCCACAGGTGTACAGCCGTAACGTTTTTTTATGGCAGCGACCTCGCTTTGAGTTTCGGAAAGATGAATCACCAGGGGGACCTCATACTCCCGGGAAATGGAAAATGCCGTTTTCAGCAGATCCGGGGCACACAGGTAAGGGGAGTGGGGTTCGACGGCAATTGTGACGAACGGATCGTTTTTCCATTTTTCAAGCAGCATCCGGGTATACGCAAAGCCCTTTTTAAGGGGACCGTAATTGGGCGAATCGAAGTCATACAGCACTTCACCGACCGCCGCCCGGATTCCGGCGGCTTTCGCCGCCCGGGCCACCGCATCTTCAAACAGGTACATGTCGCAAAAACAGGTGGTCCCGGACAGGATCATTTCGGCGCAGGCCAGCAAGGCTCCCCGGTA
The DNA here is from genome assembly GCA_029939875.1 of Desulfobacterales bacterium. Lineage (GTDB taxonomy): Bacteria > Desulfobacterota > Desulfobacteria > Desulfobacterales > JAFDCJ01 > JAFDCJ01. The sequence continues at coordinate 5,059 of JAOZSC010000169.1, read as the reverse complement.
GACTTTTTCTTCGTCCAGCCGGGCTTCAGCCGGAAAGATGTGCTCATTGAGCCAGGTCATCAGCGGCAGATCGTCGGCAATGCCCCGGAAGCAGGTCATGGCCGCATGGGTGTGCGTGTTCACCAGCCCGGGCATAATGATGCCGCCGCCGGCATCGATTACCCGGCCGGCCGGGTGTCGCGCCAGTTCATCGGCCGGTCCCACAGCGGTAATCCGGTCGCCGTCAATGCCCACCGCACCGGACGCTATCTGCGTGCCGGCATCGTCCATGGTCACAACAATGCCGTTGGTGACCAGAATATCTATTTTTTTTTCAGTCATCATACCTGCTCCACGACAGTCCGGATGATTTTTTCAAGTCCCGGCGCGATACCGGCGGCCACTGTGATGATGTCTTCGAGGGTTGCCGGAACCGGGTGATCCGGGTCGTTGATATTGGTTATGGTGGCCAGGCCCAGCACCCGCAGGCCGGCATGTACAGCAGCAATGACCTCCAGCACGGTCGAAAACCCGACGGCATCGGCTCCGATAGTTCGTAAAAAACGAACTTCCGCCGGGGTTTCCAACGCCGGCCCCTGCAGACCGGCATAAATGCCATCGCACAGTGAAATTGCTGCGGTTGTCGCGGCCTGCCGGGCGATGTCCGCCAGGCGTTGGTCATAGGCCCGGCTCATGTCGGGAAACCGGATGCCCCAACGGTCATCGTTGGGACCGACCAGCGGGTTGGCGCCCGTCAGGTTGATGTGGTCGGTGATAAGCATCACATCACCGGCGGAAAACTCCAGGTTCAATCCCCCGGCGGCATTGGTTAAGATCAGCACCTTAACGCCAAGCTCCTGCATCACCCGTATGGGAAACGTGACCTGGGCCGGGGAATACCCCTCGTAGAGGTGGAAGCGGCCTTGCAGCACCATCACCGGGCAGCTGTCGAAATTTCCGGCCAGCAGCCTGCCGGCATGGCTTTGAACGGTTGAGGTTGGAAAATTCGGAATGTCGCCATACTCCAGGATGACCGGCTCCTGAACAAACCGGGCGCTTTCGCCCAGGCCCGTTCCGGTGAGCAGCCCGACCCGGGGGAGATGCTCGATGCGGGCTTTGATGTACCCGGCAGCAGCAGCAGCTTTTTGAAGTTGGCTGTTCATGATTCTCTCCAGGCTGGATTTGTTTTGGTTGAATTGCGCATCTTAGTGCAGCATGGCTCTACAGTCAAGAAATCTTGTATTATGATATTATGCGGCGCGACGTGAAACAGGGGCGGTGTTTCCGTTGACATTTTTTTTTGATTGTGCTCTAAACTGATCGGTTCGGGGTTTAGAGTTCAGGGTTCAAAGGTTAAAGCTGCCGAATCCTGCTCACCATACGGATCGACATTCTGCGATAACCGGCATACCGTCAGGTCGGTTTTATAAACACCATTTAAGGATGAATTTAATTGATAAATGCTAAATTGGGGTGTTACAACCCGTAACGCCGAACGTTGAACCCTGAACCGTTTATACTCATTTTCCGGAGGGTTACCCATGTCCCATGATGATCATCTTCAACATCCTGATATAAATAATGATATGTGGAAAAGTATCGATGAGGTCATCGCTGCCAACCGGGATATTCCCGGATCGGTGATCACCGTTTTACGCCAATGTCAGGATGTCGTTGGTTACCTTCCGGTGGAGTTGGTTGACTACATCAGTTACGGGCTCAATCTTTCACGCTCAGAGGTTTACGGCGTTGCCTCTTTTTATGCCCTTTTTTCGTTTGAGCCCAAGGGCAGACATTTGATCCGTGTATGCATGGGAACGGCCTGCTATGTAAAGGGCATCAAAGAGGCGGTCAGCCGCATCCGCAACCAGTACAACCTGAAAGAAGGCGGTGTTACCGAGGACCGGCGATTTTCACTGGAAGCCGTCCGGTGCCTGGGGGCCTGCGGACTGGCTCCGGTAATGGTGGTGGATCAAGACACTTATGGGGCAGTGAAAGCCGACAAGGTAATTGAGATAATTGAAAAGTATAAATGATGGCAGGATTGAGGCCATATGAAACTATCTGAGATAAAAGATGTGCTGAAGGCAGAGGTTCTGGTGGGACAAGACCAGCTTGATGGCAGCGTCTTTGCCGCCGGTGGCGCGGATTTGATGTCGGATGTGTTGTCGGCTGTCGCTGAAGGGGGGTTGCTGCTTACCGGTCTTACCACCGAACAGGTACTGCGCATCGCAAGGGTTGCCGGGGTGAGCTGTGTGGTTTTTGTGCGGGGGAAAAAACCCGACGAACCTGTTATTGATCTGGCTCGATCCTTGAAAATACCGGTGCTGCTGACCCGATATTCGCTGTTTGTGGCCAGCGGCAGGCTGTACATAAATGGACTCAGAGGGCTGGACGGATCGTGGTGATTTCAAATCGTGAATTGCGGGAGAAAAGGATGAACATGGTCAGAACCCAATTGATGCTTTGTGGCGGTACGGGCTGCCATGCCAATGACAGCCAGGCGTTTCACAAAGCTCTCCAAAAAGAGCTTGAACGCCAGGGGCTTGCCGAGGAAATTAAGATCATTGAAACCGGTTGCAACGGATTTTGCGCGGTGGGCCCGGTGATGCTGGTACAGCCCGAGGGGATTTTTTACCAGAAACTCAGGCCCGAGGATGTTCCCCACCTGGTCGAAGAGCATTTCTTGAAAGGCCGGCCGGTCCAAAAACTGCTTTACGTGCAACCGGCTTCCAAAGAGACTATTCCTATTATGGCGCAGATTCCCTTTTTCGCCCACCAGACGTTCTGGGTGATGCGCAACAAGGGAATCATCGATCCGGAAGTAATTGACGAATACATTGCCCGGGACGGATATTTCGCCGCCGCCAAAGCGCTTAAGGAAATGACGCCGGAGCAGATTATCGAAGAGATAAAAATATCCGGGCTCAGGGGACGTGGCGGCGCGGGTTTTCCCACCGGACTAAAATGGGAATTTGCGCGGCGCAGTCCGGGACAAGACAAGTATGTCCTGTGCAATGCGGACGAAGGGGATCCCGGCGCTTTTATGGACCGCAGTGTTCTGGAGGCCGATCCTCATGTCGTTCTGGAAGGCATGATCATTGCCGCCAGGGCTATTGATGCCCACAAGGGATATATTTATGCTCGAACGGAATACCCCCTGGCCATCCGGCGGTTGGGCATTGCTATCAAACAGGCACGGGAATACGGACTGCTGGGAACCGATATCCTAGGCAGTGGTTTTGACTTCGATATCGATATCTACCAGGGCGCCGGTGCGTTTGTCTGCGGCGAGGAAACGGCGCTGATGCGCTCCATAGAAGGCCGGCGCGGCATGCCGCGTCCCCGCCCGCCGTTTCCAGCCATCCAGGGGTTGTGGGAAAAGCCCACCATTTTGAACAACGTCGAAAGTCTGGCCAATATTGCCCAGATCATTTTAAACGGTGGCCAATGGTATGCCTCGGTGGGAACCGAGAGCAGCAAAGGCACCAAGGTGTTCGCCCTGTCCGGCGATGTGAACAACATCGGGCTGGTGGAAGTGCCCATGGGAACCACATTGCGTACGATTATTTACGATATCGGCGGTGGTATCCCCAATAAGAAAAAGTTCAAGGCGGTCCAGCTCGGCGGGCCATCGGGCGGCTGCATTCCAGAGCAGCTTCTGGACACCCCGGTGGATTATGAAGCCATCGCCAGGGTAGGGGCCATTATGGGATCCGGCGGGGTCATCGTGATGGATGAAAACACCTGCATGGTGGACATGGCGCGCTTTTTTATGGATTTTGTCCAGGATGAATCCTGCGGCAAGTGCACACCCTGCCGGGAGGGAACCCGGCGGTTGCTGCAGTTGCTGGAAAAAATTTGCGAAGGCCGGGGGGAAGCTGAAGATCTGGACGCCCTGGAGGAGCTGTCTTACACGATCAAAGACACCGCGCTGTGCGGACTGGGGCAGACGGGACCCAATCCGGTACTTTCCACCCTGCGGTATTTCAGAGACGAATACGAGGCCCATATTTTCGAAAAACGCTGTCCGGCTAAACGTTGCGTGGCCCTTTTAAAATTTGAAGTTGATGAAGACCTGTGCACCCGGTGCGGGGTGTGCTTCAGAAACTGTCCGGTGGAGGCGATTGCCTGGAAAAAAAAGGAAGTCGCCCGCATCGATAAGGAAAAATGCATCAAATGCATGACCTGTTTTGAGAAATGCCGGTTCGGCGCTATTTTTTAGAAATGGAGAAAGGATAATGACCGCAGCACTCATTTTGATGGGCGGGATGGGACTGATGATCAGTGTGATTCTAGCCCTGGCATCAAAGATCTTCTATGTTTATGTTGACCCTAAAATACTGGCCGTTGAAGAAGAGCTGCCGGGGGCCAACTGCGGTGGCTGCGGGCTGCCGGGTTGCAGCGCCAATGCAGAGGCGATTGTGGCGGGGACCTCGCCGCCCAATTCCTGTGTGGCGGCCGGTTCCGAGGTGGCCGAAGCCATTGCGGCGATCATGGGAGTTAAAATCGAGGCCCAGGAACCGGACATCGCCCGGCCGGGCTGCTATTTCGGTGTGCAGGCGGCCGACACAAAGTATACTTATGACGGACTGGATGACTGCCGGGCGGTGGCGCTGTTGGGCGGCGGGATGAAAGTCTGCTCCATTGGCTGCCTGGGGCTGGGTACCTGCGCCCGGGCCTGTCCCTTTGACGCTATTACGATGGGACCCGAGGGGCTGCCGGTGGTGGATGAAGCCAAATGCACCGGTTGCGGCACCTGTGAAAGGGTGTGCCCGAAACATATTATTAACCTGTCTTCGGTAACCCGCCGCATCATGCGGGAATATACTACCGAGGAATGCACCACGCCATGCCAGCGCGCCTGTCCGGCCGGCATCGATATCCGTGAATACATTCACCAGATCTCGCTGGGCAATTATCACAATGCGGTCCAGGTCATCAAGGAGCGCAACCCGTTTCCGGCCATTATCGGGCGCATTTGTCCCCGTCCCTGCGAACTGGACTGCCGCCGCAATTATATTGATGAGCCCGTGGCCATCAATTATTTGAAACGTTACGCGGCGGACTATGAACGGGA
>JAOZSC010000168.1 GCA_029939875.1 Desulfobacterales bacterium | reverse complement strand
AATTTTATAGATGACTTCTCCGTTTTAAATACTTACTTCTTCTGAATACTGCCGCAATGCACTCAACGGCCCTCGGAATTTCCCTGAAAACCGGGATTCCTGATTCACCGGCCTGCTTTAAGAAGTTATGCGCTTCGGTGCGTTTTCCCAGCAGCCAGCCAAAGACAGGTTTATTGCCGGCCTGCGCTATTTTGGCAATCGAAGACAAGTCATAACTTCCTGAAAATCCCCCCACAAACACATGAAAAAATACCGCATCGACTCCAGGATCAGCGAAAACCGCATTAAATGCCCGGCCCCAGGCCACCTCCGGTCCGTTGCGCTCGATGGCCGGCCATAAGTCAACCGGGTTTGCGACCGGCATCCATTCCGGGAATACCTCCTGCAGGTCGGTTTTGGTGGCATCGCAAAGATCCGCCAGCTCAAGTCCATGCTGTTCGATAAAGTCCGAGGAAACAATGCCGGCACCGCCGGAAAACGTCAGCACGGCAATCCTTGGGGGTCGTTTTTTTAATTCGATTTTAGGATAGGTAGCCAGGGTTCTGGACAAATCGATCAGTTGCATAAACCCCTGGGCCTCGATCACCCCGGCCTGGGCCAAAGCGCCGCTGACCACCGCCTGGTTGCCGGCGATACTGGCGGTGTGGCTGAGGGCTGCGGCCGCACCCTTTTCACTTTTGCCCCCCTTTAAGACAACAATGGGCTTGTCGCTGCGGCTGCAAATATCAAGGAACCGGCGGCCATTGGCAATGGACTCGAGGTACATGCCGACACATCCGGTGTCAGGGTCTTCCAGCAAGTATTGCAGCAGGTCGCATTCATCCACATCCACCTTGTTGCCGATGGAGCAGGCCTTGCTGATGCCCATGGTGCCGTGGGTGATGATGTCGATCAGAAATCCGGCGGAAAGCATCCCGCTTTGCACCACCAGTGACACCCGCCCGGGCGCCAGCCCCTCATCCCAGATGGAGGGCGCAACAAATGAAAAAACCAGTCTGTTAACGCCGTCGACCAGCCCCATGCAGTTGGGCCCCCACAGCCGCATGCCCGTATCGCGCCGGATGGCCAGCAGATCCTTTTGGAGACGCCGGCCCTGCTCACCGCTTTCCGCAAAGCCGGCGGATTGAATCATCACTCCGCGTAAACCGCGTTGGGCACACTCGCGCACGGCCGTAAGGGTCATTTCGGCTCCGACAAAGACGATCGCCAGGTCCACCGGGTCCGGCACTTTCAAAACCGACGGATAACAGGTCAGCCCGCCAATTTCGTCATAACGGGGATTGACGGGATAAATCGGCCCTTTGAAACCGCGCTCCAGGTTGGTGAGGATGGAATTGCCGCCTTTATTGGGATTGGAAGATGCTCCCACAAGGGCGATGCCCCGGGGCTTGAAAAAAAATTCCATTTCAGCCACCAAACCCGGCGGCTGAAATCTCAACTGCCGCCGCGTTGCTTTTCAGGATGCTGTCCATTTTACCGAAAGTGATCGGCAATTTTGTTTGGATGAAAAACTCGGCGGTTTTAAGCTGGCCTTCATAAAAATCTATATCCTTTTTCCGGGCCCCGGCATCCAGTTTTTGTTTCGCCAGGACTGCACGCCATAACAGCATCCACGCCACGCTCACATCTCCCATGACTTCCAAAAATGGAAAGGCGAATGCAAAAGCAGTTTTAAACTCCGGTGACATGGCACTCTTGCCGATGTGCAGCGCAATTTCGCCCAGGCGGCTGACGGCCTTTTCGACTTCAACAGCCAGTTTTTCCATCCCGCCGGTATCTCGGGCCAAGGAAATACTCTTTTGAATCTCCACGAGAAAATTCATGAACACCTGGCCTTTGTCCATACCCAGCTTGCGGCCCAGAAGGTCCATGGCCTGGATGCCGTCGGTGCCTTCGTATATGGACGTGATCTTGCAGTCCCGGACGAGCTGTTCCACCGGGTACTCTTGGATGTAGCCGTATCCGCCATAAACCTGAACGGCCTGCACGCAAACGTCAAAGCCTCGCTGGGCACAATAGCCTTTAACCAGCGGTGTCAGCAAATCGGCAAGTCCCTTGTAGTAGGCTCGTTGGCCTTCATCGACCGACAGAATTTCCAGGTCAAGACACTGGCCCACAAAATAGACAAAACTGCGCATGCCCTCCACGTAAGCCTTCATTTCCAGTAGCATCCTGCGCACGTCCGGATGCTGGATAATGGGCACCGGAGGTGCGCTATGATCTTTTGCCTGGGACAGATCCCGGCCCTGCAGCCGCTCTTTGGCATAATTGACAGCATACAGGTAGGCGGTGGAAGCGTAGTTGAAGGCCTGGAACCCAACGCCCAGCCGGGCTTCATTCATCATGTAAAACATGATTTTCATGCCCCGGCACTGCTCACCCAGAAGCAGCCCCTTACATTGGCCCTTGCCCCCCAGGGCCATACTGCAGGTGGCGCTGCCATGAATTCCCATCTTTTCCTCGATGCCCGTGCAAACGACGTCATTGGGCTGTCCCAGGCTTCCGTCTTCATTGACCCAGATCTTGGGAACGATAAAAATGGAGATGCCTCTGGTCCCCGGGGGATCCCCCTCGATGCGCGCCAGAACCGGATGGATAATGTTTTCGGTCAGATCATGTTCGCCATTGGTGATAAAAATTTTGTCGCCGGTAATCGAATAGGTTCCATCGGAGTTTTTAACTGCCATGGTGGTCAGCGCACCCACATCAGAGCCGGCCTCGGACTCGGTCAGCAGCATCGTGCCGCCCCATTGGGCGGTGTAAAGCTTTTTGATGAACAGTTCTTTTTGCTTGGGTGTGCCGAAAATCTCGATCATCTTGCCAGTACCATGACCCATGCTGCCGTAGTTCATGACGGCCCAGTTGGCGCCGTACAGATATTCTCCCACCGCCTGGGAAATGCAAACCGGCAATCCCTGACCGCCCCACTCGGGATCTTCCATCAGCGACGTCCATTCGCCTTCCACCAGCAACTTAAAAGCACGATGAAAGCACTGGGGCACCTTAACCTGTCCGTCTTCAAGGACCACCCCTTGTTTATCGCCTTCAGCGCATGTGGGCAGCACCTCCTTGACCGCAAAATTGCGGGCCTCGGTGATGATCATGTCAAAAGTTTTTTTGTTAAAATCTTTGAACTTGTCAAATTTTGTCATCTCATCAACTTTTAACTGCTCGTAAAGAACAAAATCCAGGTCCCGTCGATCTGCTATTACCTGTGCCATAGGATCTTTCCCCCTTATTTAATAATCTTTTGAAGATTTCGTAAAAAAATAACTTTTACGAATTTATCGATTTTAATGCTGCGCCTGTTTTAACCACGAAAGAAGCTTTAAATCATATTCAATTCTTTTTTTCAATAATTCTCTGCTGAAACCTGAACTGGCAGGCGAGTCTGCCGGAGCCGCTCCAGAAGCATGCTTCGCCTTTTTGCATCTTTACAGATGCCCGGTTGAGGTGGTACGACATCAGTTCACGAAGCCAAAGGGAGGCAAAATGAAAACAATATTTGTCGTTGGTGCCGGTTTCATGGGAAGCGGTATTGCCCAGGTGTGCGCCCAGTCAGGCTACGAGGTGTTTTTAATGGATGTGAACCAGCAGGCGCTCGACCGGGCGCTTGAGGGAATCAGGTGGTCGGTGGGCAAATTTTCAACAAAGGGTTTCATAAAAGAACCCCCTGAAATCGTTGTGCAGCGAATCGTCACTGCAACAAATCTTGAAAAAAGTGCGGCCGCCGATTGGGTGATCGAAGCGGCGATAGAAGATGAGGCCCTCAAGCTGAAAATTTTCCGGGAACTGGATCAACTGGCCCCTGTCCACACGCCCCTGGCGACCAATACGTCTTCGATTCCGATCACACGCATTGCCCGGGTCACCAAAAACCCAAACCGGGTGCTGGGGCTGCATTTTTTCGGACCGGTGCCGTTCATGGGACTGGTGGAAGTGATCAAGGGGGAGAAGACCTCCAGTGAAATTTTCGATTTGGGAGTCGACTTTGTCCAATCCCTCGGGAAAAAGCCGGTGAAAGTTCGCAAAGACATCCCGGGTTTTGTGATGAACCGCATCTTTTCCGCGGCTTTTAAAGAATGTGTGGAGCTTGTCAACGAAGGCATCGTTTCGCCAGAGGACATTGACCTGGGCATGCGCCTGGGCTATGGATGGAATGTCGGGCCTTTTGAAATTGCCGACAATGCCGGACTGGATACCTTTGTGCGGGTGGGCGAATCCATGCGCGCCCTGGGTGAAGAGCACCTGGTGGTTACATCCGATCTGCTCCAGAGCATGGTGCAGGAAGGTCGCCTAGGGAAAAAAACCGGCCGGGGGTTTTATCGCTATACGCAAGACGGTAAAAAACGAAAAGATTAACGTCGAACATCGAACGGCCAACGTCGAATGATGAATGAAAAAAAGTAGCCGCGTGAAAAAAAATGGAGAACTTGAATGGCTTTTGAAAAAGAACTGGACGAATTGACTCGGCGGCGGGCCCGGGCACGGGAAATGGGCGGTGCTGAAAAAGTAAAAAAACAGCATGATAAGGGGAAATTAACCGCCCGGCAACGCATCGAGCAATTGCTGGATCCGGGTTCTTTTCTTGAAATCGGCATGTTCAACCACTCCGATGTGCCCGGCATGGAAGAAAAAACCCCCGCCGACAGCAAAATTGCCGGCTATGGCAAAATCGACGGCCGGCGGGTGGCAGTTGTTTCCAACGATTTTACGGTGCTGGCGGCCACTTCAAGCCGGGTGGCGGGGCGCAAGGAAGGTGAACTCAAGACCCTGGCTGCCCGCCGCGGTCACCCGGTCATTTACCTGGGCGAAGCCGGAGGCGCCCGCATGCCGGATATCATGGGCGCGGCCGGATTGGCCTCCTATGGCGGCGGCGGGTTTGACACCTATCTGCAGATCATGAGCCGGGTACGCCAGACACCGATGATTACCGCAATCATGGGAGAATGTTACGGCATGCCGACCTGGATGGCCTGCCTGTCGGACTTTGTGGTGCAGGCCAAGGGAAGCGCCATGGGGGTGTCCGGACCCCGGGTGATTGAACTGGCCCTGGGAGAGACCATCAGCGACGAAGAACTTGGCGGCTGGCGGGTGCATGCTGAAATAACGGGCAACGTGGATCGGGTGGCGGAAGATGAATCCGAATGCTTTCAAATCATACGGCAATACCTTTCCTACATGCCGTCTCACCGTGATGAACTGCCGCCGGATACTGCCGTCCCCGATGGCTCTGGCTCCAAGATGGAACAGATACTGGAATTATTGCCCCAAAAGCGCAACCGGGGCTATGACATGCATCGCATCCTCAACTGCATCGTTGACCGTGACAGCCTGTTTGCGGTCAAACCGTTGTTTGGAAAATCAGTGATTACCGCCCTGGCGCGCATTGACGGCAAGGTGGTCGGCCTGGTGGCCAACCAGCCCATGTTTAATGCCGGGGCCATGGATACCGACGGCATTGACAAGGTGATCAGTTTTTTGTGCCTGTGCGACTCCTTTAATATCCCGCTGATCTTTTTTCATGACATTCCCGGTTTTCTCGTCGGCCGGGAAGCCGAACGCAAGCGTGTGGGCGCACGGGTTATGAATTACATGAATGCCCTGGGGCAGCTGACGGTCCCTAAAATTTCTATCATTGTCAGAAAGAGTTACGGCATGGCCTTCTGGAACATGTGCGGTTCAGGTTGCGGAACCGATTTTCTGGTGGCCTGGCCCACGGCGGAAATGAGTTTTGTGGACCCCGCGATTGCCGCCAACGTGGTTTACGGCGGCAAACCTTCGGCCGAGGACAAAAAGTCAGATCAATGGCAGTCCCTGATGCAGCAAATGATGGACGACGCCTCACCGTACGGTGCGGCCGGCAGGCATTACATCCATGACGTGATCGATCCACGGCAAACGCGAGCTTATATCATCGAGGCCCTGGAAATCAGTTTCAACTCACGAACGAAGGGTATTGGTGAGCATAAATTGGCCAATTGGCCGACCAAATTCTAAACTGGTTATACAAGCCTCATCTCTTGCCCGCTGGCTTCGTTGTAATACAATTGGCAATGCTCACGTACTCTTGTGTACGCTCCGCTTCCCAATCGTATTACGCCTTGCCAGCAAACAAGATCTAAGCCTTTTATAACCAGTTAATAATCTTGAAATTTAATAAGGAGGACAAGATGGTTGTGGTAGCCAAGATCAAAGCAAAAAGCGGTGAGGAAGCGAAAATGGAAGAAGCTCTGCGA
>JAOZSC010000167.1:2642-6250 GCA_029939875.1 Desulfobacterales bacterium | reverse complement strand
AGCCAGGGGCTGGATTATCTTTTGACCCGATTCTTTATAAATGATAGAGTAAAAACATCAAATATCCACCAGAAGCAGCTGAAATTGGAAATTTTGATTTTATTGTTATTTGAGAACTTCGGAAAGGGAGAATTATTATGGGACCCCAGAAAGACGTGATTGACATTGTAACTGAGTTAGGAGGCGTTAAGACACAGGAATCGGCTCGGGAAATATTTGAAGACAAGCTGGATGCGGTCAATTTATCCAAACTCAACCAAATTAAAAACGAGGCGGTTCGGCTCAAGATCGCCAACGCCATCGTTCTGTGCGGTCCGGACAGCGTGTTTATCGATTCCGGCTCCGAAGAGGACCGGCAATATATCAGAGACCTGTCCCTTGAAAAAGGCGAGGAAGCGAGCCTGCCCATGGACAACCACACGATCCACTATGATCTCAAGGATGAGCAGGGTAGGATTATCGACCGCACGTTTTATATCCACAATAAGGGTGAAGAGGTCAATTCCCTTGCCAACCTGATGGACCGCTCTGAAGCCATTGAAGATATTCGGGATAAAATGACCGGAATTATGAATGGCAAGCAAATGCTGATCGGGTTTTATATGCGGGGCCCCGTCGGTGCACCGGCATCAAATCCGGCCGTGGAAATTACCAGTTCCACATATGTGCTTCACAGTGCCGACATCCTGTACCGTAATGTGTTTTCGCTTTTTGACCGGGAAATTGAAAAAACAGGCCATTTCTATTCCAATATCCACAGCGAAGGTTTGAACAGGACCGAAGATTTGCCCAACGCCCGGGTATTCATGGATCGCAGCCATCTGACCACCTACAGCTTCAACTGCACCTATGCCGGTAACACCCTGCTGATGAAAAAGGGAAATCACCGTTTTTCTGTTGACCGCTCGGTTTATGAAAAAAGAGAAGAGCAGCTGGCAGAACATATGTTCATCACCGGCATAGAAGGGCCCGGCGGACGGGTCACCTGGGTGATCGGAGCAGCCCCGAGCGGATGCGGCAAGACCACAACCGCCATGGCCGGTGACCATTTTGTGGGTGATGATCTTGCTCAATTGTGGATCGCCGAAGACGGGTCCGTGCGCTCCATCAATCCGGAAGCCGGTATTTTCGGCATCGTGGAAGACGTAAACTGGGAAGGCGACCCGGTGCTGATGGAATGCCTGCGTAAGCCCGGCACCGAAGTCATATGGACCAATGTGCTAATTGATGAAAACGGGGTGCCCCAGTGGGTCGGTAACGGCGAAGATCCGCCCCCGACCAAAGGCGTGAATTTTCAAGGTCCGTGGGAGCAGGGTATGGTCGACGAAAATGGAAAAGAGATTCCGATGTCTCATCCCAATTCCAGATGTACTTTGAAAAACGCCGCTCTGAGTAATTATTCTGACATGAACGAGAACCCTGCAGGCGTTGAGACACGCATCGTTACCTACAGTGGTCGCGACAGCGACACCATGCCGCCGGTATGGGTCGCAAAGGATTCGGATCGCGGCGTTGTCATCGGGGCCTGCATCGTCTCGGCGGCTACGGCCACAGAAGTCGGCGCCACCGGTGTTCGGCGCCAGCCCTGGGCCAATGCCCCGTTTATTCCCGGTTCGTTGGGCGACTACATGCAAGCGCAGTTCCAATTTTTCGGCAGCAGCAAAATCGCACCGGACAAACAACCGATTCTGGCAGGATTGAATTATTTTCTCACCGAAGAGGCCCGGGGCGGGACATCCAGCAAACTGCTGGGTGAAAAAAAGGATGTTAAAGTCTGGATGGCCTGGCTGGAGGGACGGGCCCGCCAGGAGGTCGATGCCATTGAAACGCCGATCGGATATTTGCCGAAGTATGAAGATCTGAAAAATTTGTTTGAATCCAGAATTGGCAAAGAATACCCTGAAGATCTTTATAAAAAGCAGTTTTCTCTTTACGTCGATAATATTGTGGCCCGGATCGAGTTGCAAATTGAGTCTTATGGCAAGGAAAAGAACATTCCGCCGAAACTGTTTGACATTTTGAAAGAACAGCGCCAGGAGCTGACAGCGTTGAAAGAAAAATTTGGCCCGATCGTCACACCCAGGCAAATGACGAATGCCGAATGACGATTTAAGGTATTCTTCCGATTTTATGTTAAAAAATTCCAGGTAGTTATAAATTGCATAAAATCGATGATTTTCACCGGAATGCGAAGACCATCAGCAGAAAATATAATGACAGAATTCCTTCATTAGACATTCTTCAATCGTCATTCCAAAAGACATTCGACATTCCTTTGCACCGTGAGGACGTTTGCAGTCTGAAAAACACAAATCCGTCTTAAAAGTCCTATGCAGCCGCCGGATGCTGGTGGCCCTGGTAATGGGCTTTTCTTCCGGCCTTCCCCTGCTCCTGACCATGGGGGTACTGCAGGCCTGGATGAAGGAAAAAGACATCGACCTGACCTGGATCGGGATGATCGCCCTGGTTCAAATCCCCTACACCTGGAAATTTGTGTGGGCACCGATTGTCGACCGATTTACCCCGCCATTTCTCGGCCGCCGGCGCGGGTGGCTGCTGATCGCGCAATTGCTGTTGATTTTATCCATCGTCACCCTGGGATATGCCGACCCGGTCAAACAAACGGTCCTGATGGTGGCCGCCGCCGTGCTGGTGGCCTTTTTCAGTGCCACCCAGGATATCGTCGTCGATGCCTACCGCCGGGAAGACCTGCCCGATGAAGAGTTGGGCATAGGATCTTCCATGTATATTTACGGCTACCGGGTGGGGATGCTGATAGCTGGCGGCGGCGGCCTGATCCTGGCCGATCATATGCCTTTTTCCAGGGTTTACCTGATTCTGGCGGCCTGCATGCTGCCCGGGCTTGTGACGACTTTACTGACCCCGGAACCCGCGGCCAATGCCGGCACTCCGCAAACCATGAAAGAGGCCGTTGTCAGACCGCTGGCGGATTATTTCAGCCGCCCCAATGCACTGTGGATTTTAGCGTTTATCCTGTTTTATAAAATCGGCGACACCATGGCCAGCGCCATTACCATGCCGTTTTATCTGGATATCGGCTTTTCAAAAACCGAAATCGGAGCGGTTGTAAAAATATTCGGCACCGGGGCCACCCTGGCAGGGGCCCTGGCCGGCGGCATCGTTTTGCTGCAGCTTGGAATCACCCGCAGCCTGTGGATTTTCGGCATCCTGCAGGCGGCTTCCACCGCCTGCTTTGCCGGGCTGGCACGCATTGGGTACAACCTGCCGGCCCTGTCCGGTGTGATCGCCTTCGAAAATTTAAGCAGCGGCATGGGAACCGCCGCCTTTGTCGCTTTTATGGCCAGCATCACCAATAAAAAATTCACCGCCACCCAGTACGCCCTGCTGACCAGTCTGATCGGGATACCCCGGGCCGTGGCGTCTTCAGTGACCGGGTTTATGGTCAAGCATATCGGCTGGGAAAATTTTTTTATTGCCTGCGCCCTGGCGGCAATCCCCGGGATGCTGCTGCTGTTCAAGTTTGCACCCTGGAATTCCAGTTCCGGTACCGAATTTGTGCACTAAGGAAAAACAGGTCTGCCGATGAATGAGAACCAACCGGATAAACTGGCCATCGAGCGTTTGGA
>JAOZSC010000167.1:0-2542 GCA_029939875.1 Desulfobacterales bacterium | reverse complement strand
CAGGTCTGCCGATGAATGAGAACCAACCGGATAAACTGGCCATCGAGCGTTTGGAAAAATTGCAGCAGAAGCGACAGCAAATCCTGGCCCTGCCTCCCGAAGAGGCCATGGAGGCCATTTTGCAGGACCCGCAACAGACGGCCCTGGTGCACTCGTTTCCTGCGCAGGATTTCTATTTTTTAATCCATGACATCGGTCCGGAGGATTGCCAGCCGCTGCTCGCGCTGGCATCTGAGCGGCAATGGGACCACATGATGGACCTGGAGGCCTGGGAAAAAGACCGCATCGATGTCAAGGCTGTTTCCCGCTGGCTCGCATTGCTGCTGGAAGCCGATGCGCAACGCTGTGTCCGCTGGATTCTCGAGAAACAGTTGGAACTGGTCGAATTTTTCCTGTTTAAAAATATCGAGGTTCGCATCCGGGAGCATGATCAGGACCCGTCGGAATTCGGTGACGACTATTTTTCCCTGGACGACATCTTTTACGTAAAGTTTATCGAAGTCCCCCCGGCGTCGGAAACGGCCGAACTCAACGATACCCAGCGCAAACAGCTTGTCTCACGCCTGCTCCAGCGCCTGGCGGACACCGATCACCGGACGTATCAAAGCATCTTGTTGGAAGCCACCCATATCATTGCCTCTGAAACCGAAGAAGAATGCTACCGTTGGCGCAATGTGCGGCTGGCGGATAAAGGGTTCCTGCCTTTTGAAGAGTCTGTCGGCATTTATCAGCCGGTAAAACCTTCCGATCTCGAAAAACAGGGTGCCAAGATTGTGCCCCGCACCGCGGACGATCAGTCCATGATGCCGGTGCCACTTTATCCTTTCCGGCTGCTGAAAGAAGACAATTACTTTACCCGGGCCCTGACCGCCGTTGACCCGCAACTTGTATTGCCCCACCTTCAAGCCGAGTTCGCCAACCTGTGCAACCAGATCATTGTAGCCGATCACAAGACCATCCGGGATCGCGAAGAGCTGCGGGAGATTGTCAAAAAGGCCTGCGGGTATCTCAGTATCGGGCTGGAGCGCTTGTCCGGCAAGAACACCAGCGTTGAGCCCCGCCGGGCAGCGAACCTGATCACCCGCTATGCCTTGTCGCAGCTTTTCCGGGTAGGATTCGGCGGAGCGCTGAAACTCAAATGGCGGGCTGACAACTGGCTTTCCAACAGCTGGTTTGCCGCCCGGGGCTTGCGCCTGACCTTCTGGGGCCAACAGTGGATGGGGGTGCTGGGCGGGCTGCTGCTTAAAAAACCGCTGTTTTACGACAATTACAAAACCGGTGTGCTGTATCGGGAGTTTGCTTCTGTTCAGGATCTACAGGCCATGGAGGACATTTTTCGACAGGTCAAAGCCGTAGACGACCTGCTCTCGCTGATGACCATCGACTTTGACCCCCCTGCCGTTTACGGATTTCTAACCTACAAAAACCTGCTTCTCACCCGCTGGGCCCAACATTGCCTAAAACCCGGGAAGCTAAAACTGCGGCCCCTCACACTGCAGGAATTTATCCCTTTTTTCGAAGAACTGCTGCCGGGATACCCGGGGCCCGCCGATGCTCCTCCGCGCACAATCCCCATGGCCATGAAACACCGTTTTTTAAACTGGCTGGCCGCCGAAACCAGCCTGCAGGATTTCGAAATCAGCGAACGGCTCGGCAAGACTTTTGAAAACCTCTTCGAAGAAATCGAAAGCGAACTGGGTCGCGTGCGCATCAAGGATCTCGATGTCCGGTATGTCAGTCTCATCCTGCTGGCGTCCAATAAAACAAAATAGCAAGCAGGGTCCCGTTTCAGCGGGCAATTATTTCAGGAAGGATTTTTTAGTGAAAATTTTTGTCTCTGCCAATGGTTCGACTACAGATGCTTCGCTGGGTCAGCGTTTTGGTCTCTCTCCATACTTTATAATCATCCATCCGCAAACCATGGAATTTGAGGCGATCCCCAATCCGGGAGGGAGCGCTCGAGGGGCAGCCGGAATTCAGGCGGTGGTACTTGCCATCAGCAAAAAGGTCGATGTGGTTATAACCGGCTACTGCAGCCCCACTGCAATGAAGTATCTTAACAATAACGGGATTGAAGTTATCACCGGGGTTAGCGGTACAGTGACCCAAGCAGTGGCCCAATACAGGAGTCAGATTCAGCCCGCAACCATCCGGCCTGTAGTCAAACCTGAAAGTACCGGGTCCGTTTGGAAGCGCGCTTTTAAACGGACTGGAAAACAGCTTGCCAATCTCCTGCCCATATTTGTCGGGGTGATCCTGCTCATGGGGCTCTTCAACAGCTTTGTATCGAAAGAATATCTATCATCAATTTTTCCAGGTAACGTCCTGTTGGACACACTTATTGGTACCGGTTTCGGCAGTATTCTGGCAAGCAACCCCGTCAATTCATATGTCATCGGGGACCAATTGCTGAGACAGGGAGTGAGTCTGTTTGCAGTGACAGCCATAATTACCGCCTGGGTGACCATCGGTCTGGTGCAGTTGCCAGCTGAGATGGCAGCACTGGGTAAAAAATTTGCCCTTATCAGAAATGCGCTGTCAT
>JAOZSC010000166.1 GCA_029939875.1 Desulfobacterales bacterium | reverse complement strand
TATCTCTAAACAGAGTTGATATGACTTTTGCCAGACTTTCAACTCTTTGTAATTTTTGAGCATTTTTATCCGCCTGTTTCATGGCGGGTCACTTGAACCCTGGAATCCTGGGCCCCTTGTACCCTCTGAGATAAATCCTGTTAAATTCGAAATTTTGCAATCATTAACTACAACTAATCGGGAGATGATCCAAACAGAAAACAATGCCTTGCATATGAAAACCTCCGACTCGTACAGAATCCAGGTAACAATTCTATTGACAGACCGGCTGAAAATAATTAATCATAAAATCTTTTGTTTTTAATATCAGCGCAGTGCCTGGCACTTAATTCGGCGAATCTTGCAAACGGCTGTTTTGCAAGGATCCCGGGGGAGATACGCATGAATTGGCTGAAGCAAACCATCTGGTCTTCCATCGGAAAAAAATTGATGATGGCCGTTACCGGCCTGGCCTTTTGCGGCTTTCTGGCCGGGCATCTGGCCGGAAACCTTACCATTTACGGCGGCAAAAGCATGTTCAACTCCTATGCTGCCCACCTGCATTCCCTTGGACCGCTGATTACCGTGGTGGAATGGGGGCTCGTGTTTTTCGCCGTCGTTCATATCGGCACCGGGCTCATTTTATTTTATCTGAACTTTCGTTCCCGGCCCGGACGCTATGCTGTCAACAAGTGGGCGGGGGGACGCACCATCGGCTCGGCCACCATGCCGTACACCGGCATCCTTGTACTGGCCTTTGTGGTCATGCACCTGATCAACTTTCACTTTGTAGACAAGGGTCAGACCACCATCTACCAAATCGTGTTAAAAACCTTTGGCAATCCCCTTTATGTTGCCATTTATGTTGTGGCGATGATCGTGGTGGCGGTACACGTCAGCCACGGCTTCTGGAGCGCTTTTCAGACCATTGGCGCCAACCATCCGAAATACATGCCGTTAATCATGGTGCTGAGCATCGCGTTCAGTCTGGCGGTGGGATTCGGCTTTGGGCTGCTGCCGATTTTCCTGTGGACCGTCGGCTAAGCAAAAATTTGATTTGAAAGGAACACTCATGGCGCTTGATGCAAAAATCCCCGCAGGCCCCCTGGCGGAAAAATGGGACCGGCATCGTTTTGAGTTGAAGATGGTCAATCCGGCCAACAAACGAAAATACGAAGTCATCGTGATTGGAACCGGACTGGCCGGCGGTTCGGCCGCTGCTTCACTGGCTGAACTGGGTTACAATGTCAAAGCGTTCTGCATCCAGGACAGTCCCCGCAGGGCCCACAGTATCGCCGCCCAGGGAGGCATCAACGCCGCCAAGAATTATCCCAATGACGGCGACAGCATCTGGCGGCTGTTTTACGATACCGTCAAGGGGGGGGATTTCAGATCCAGGGAAGCCAACGTGTATCGCCTGGCCCAGGTCAGCAACCATATTATTGATCAATGCGTGGCCCAGGGCATCCCCTTTGCCCGGGAATACGGCGGCTTGCTCGCCAACCGGTCGTTCGGCGGCGCCCAGGTCTCCCGGACGTTTTATGCCCGCGGGCAGACCGGACAGCAATTGCTGCTGGGAGCATACAGCGCACTGTCGCGTCAGGTGGCCGCCGGCAAGGTGAAACTGTTCGTGCGCCGGGAGTTGCTCGATGTGGTGATTATCAACGGCCAGGCCCGGGGAATCGTGGTCCGCGACCTGATCTCCGGCGCTCTCGAACGCTACGATGCCCATGCGGTGGTTCTGTGCACCGGAGGCTACGGCAACGTCTTCTTCCTTTCGACCAATGCCATGACCTCCAATGCCACCGCCATCTACCGGGCTTATAAAAAAGGGGCCTTTTTGGCCAATCCGTGCTTTACCCAGATCCATCCCACCTGCATTCCCGTGCACGGCACCTACCAGTCCAAACTGACCCTGATGAGCGAAAGCCTGCGAAATGACGGCCGCGTGTGGGTGCCGAAAAAAGCCGGGGACAAAAGAGCCCCCGGCCAGATTCCGGAGTCCGAAAGGGACTATTTTCTGGAAGAAAAATATCCCAGCTTCGGCAACCTGGTGCCCCGGGATGTGGCTTCGCGCAACGCCAAAGAACAGTGCGACCAGGGAAAAGGCGTCGGTGAAACGGGGCTGGCAGTATATCTGGACTTTGCCGATGCTATTAAACGGGATGGCAAAGACGTTATTGAAAATAAATATGGCAACCTTTTTCAGATGTACGAAAAAATCACCGATGAAAATCCTTACGAAGCACCGATGAGAATCTACCCGGCCGTTCATTACACCATGGGGGGACTGTGGGTCGATTACAACCTGATGAGCACGGTTGACGGGCTCTTTGTTCTGGGGGAAGCCAACTTCTCGGACCACGGGGCCAATCGTCTCGGCGCCAGTGCCCTGATGCAGGGACTGGCCGACGGCTACTTCGTTCTGCCTTACACCATTGGCGGATATCTGGCCGGCGCCGAATTGCCGAAAATCTCCACCGACCATCCGGCCTTTGAACTGTCCCAGCAAAATGTGCAGTCGCGTATCAGCCAGCTGCTTTCCATCAACGGCAACCGGACGGTGGACGATATCCAGCGGCATCTGGGCTTGATCATGTGGGAGTACTGCGGCATGTCGCGTAACAACGAAGGGCTTGCCAAAGCACGTGTCAAGGTCCAGCAACTCAGGGAAGAATTCTGGAAAAACGCCAGGGTGCCGGGATCAGGCACGGATTTCAACCAAAGCCTCGAAAACGCCGGCCGCGTGGCGGATTTTCTTGAATTTGCCGAGTTGATGATCATCGATGCGCTGGCGCGTCAGGAATCCTGCGGGGGGCATTTTAACGAAGCCTTTCAGACCGAGGGGCACGAAGCCCGGCGTGACGATAAGAATTTCTGCCATGTGGCCGCCTGGGAATATGCCGGTGATGGCCAAGACCCCCGGCTCCACAAGGAACCTCTTGTTTTTGAGAACGTCGAACTTAGCCAAAGGAGTTACAAGTGACCAAAACCATCAGCCTAACGCTGAAGATATGGCGTCAAAATGGCCCCGGCGAAAAGGGCAGGCTTGAAACCTATCCGGCCGACGACATTTCAACCGACATGTCGTTTCTGGAAATGCTCGACGTGATCAATGAAAAATTAACCCTCTCGGGCCAGAATCCCATCGCTTTCGATCATGACTGCAGGGAGGGTATTTGCGGCATGTGCGGGGCGGTGGTCAACGGTCGTGCCCATGGTCCTGAAAAAGGCACCACCCTGTGCCAACTTCACATGCGGCATTTTAAAGACGGCGACACCATTGTCATCGAGCCCTGGCGGGCCCGGACTTTCCCCGTGATCAAGGACCTGGTGGTGGATCGCGGAGCGTTCGATACCATTATCCAGGCCGGCGGTTTTATTTCGGTGAACACCGGCGGCACCCCGGATGCCAATGCCATCCCCGTTGCCCACCAGGCCGCCGAAAAGGCTATGGATGCCGCCGCCTGCATCGGGTGCGGTGCCTGTGTGGCGGCTTGCCCGAATGCTTCCGCCATGCTCTTTCTGGGCGCCAAGATCTCGCATCTGGGGCTGCTTCCCCAGGGCCGCCCGGAGGCCGCCCGGCGGGCGCTCAACATGCTCCAGGCCATGGATCACCTCGGCTTTGGCAACTGCACCAACGAACGCGAATGTGAGGCCGAGTGCCCCAAAGAAATATCCATTGTCAATATCGCCCGCTTGAACCGGGAATTTTTCAAGGCTGCTTTCTTTTCGGACCAAACATAATCCATGCAATCCCTGTCCACCTTTATCGCCAGACTGCAAGCCCTGCTGCCAACTGATCCGCCCTATCTGTTCATGATCGAAAAGATTGTGCTGGTGCTGGCCTTTTTTCTGATCACCTGGTTTATCCTGGTGCAGTGTTTACACCTGGTGGAAAAAAAAATCAAAAAATATGAATTTATCCAGGTCAATACTGCGATTTTCAAACTGATTCGCCGGGCCCTGTTTCTGGTATTGCTGCTGATCGCCGGCTCCTATCTGATTCAGCTGGTCCGCATTGCACTGCTGGAAAAAATCTTCCATGCTTTCATCATCCTGTGGATGGCCAAGCCGGTCAAGGATTTTCTCGTCATTTCAGTCGGCTACCTGCAAAAAAAAGTGGCCTGCCAAACCGAAAGCAAAATCGATGACATCATCTTCGAACTGCTGTCGCGCTTTGCCGGCATCATCATATTCGCAACCGCCATTGTCCTGGCGTTAGATGCTCTGGGGGTCAACGTGGTGCCGTTTGTCGCCGGGGCCGGGGTGGCCGGGGTGGCCATCGGGTTTGCAGCCAAGGACACCCTGTCCAACCTGATTGCCGGTATCCTGCTCATCATTGACCGGCCCTTTGAAGTCGGAGACCGCATTGAAGTCTGGAGCGCTCCGGCAGGCAGCTCCACCTGGGGAGATGTCATCGATATCGGGTTGAGGGCCACCAAGATAAAAACCACCGACAATATCGTCATCATCATCCCCAACAATGAAATCATGCTGCGCGATATCATCAACTATACCACCATATCCGAAAAAATCAGGGTCCGGATCAATATCGGCATCGCCTATGATGCCGATGTGCAGCAGGCCAAAGATATTATTTTGCAGGTGGCCGCCACCGCAAAGTGGGTGGCCGCCGATCCTCCGGCCAAGGTGGTGGTGAGAAATTTCGGTGAATCCTCGGTGGATTTACAGCTGCGCGTGTGGATCGCCGATGCGCGCCGTCGCATGGATACGGTTTCGGATATCACCGACAGGATTAAAGCCGCTTTCGACGAGCACGGCATTGAAATCCCCTATCCCAAGCGCGACATCTATATCCGGCAGGAACCCAAAACAGCTGCCACCAGATCCCCCAGCTTAAAAGGTTTAAATAAAATTCAGTGAGAACTAAGTCAGGAGCACAAATGACATCGTCTCAAAAATCGCCGCTCATGAGTCAAAAAATTTTTAACATGGGCCTCACGGTGGAGCAGGTTTCCATTTACCTGCTGTGTTGCGGCCTGGCAGATTCGGACCAGGATATTTCGACTGAAAATTTGCTAAAGATCTGGAACGGTACCGAGCAGATGTTGACCGACGGACTGAACACCCTGATAAAAAACAACATCCTGTTGCAGATAATTTCGGATTCCAAAGCAAAAACCGTCTATCGGGTCATGGATGCCGACAGGTGGGTGCAACCCTGATCCGGCCGTTCATCCGTGTTGCTTCGAAAGTATTCGGCGCACACTTTCTTCAACCTGCTGCAGCGGGATGTCCGTGCGAATCCCCGGGCAGCTGTTGCCCATGATCCGCCAGTTTTCCGGATCCACCAGAATGCTTTCGATAAACGGCCATGCCCGGCACATGCGTGGTCTGACCGGATGAATAGTACACAGCTGATCCCAGAAAATGCAGTATCCGTCCGCTCTTTGGGCGAGCACCGATCTTTCGCCGGACAAGTTGCAATAGCGGGCGATAAAGTCCCGGGGCTCTGCGCCGATATACCGGCAGATGGCTTCAATATCCTGCCCGGTTACGTATGTTCCCCCGTATCCTTTACAGCAGTCACCGCACCGGCGGCAGAAAAAAAGCTGTGCGGTCTCACAGCCGTCAGAGGGCATGACGGGTCTCCATGGCTCTTTTCAGGGTTACCTGGTCCACGTATTTGAGATCGCCTCCCATGGGAACCCCGGATGCAATACGCGATACCTTTACCGCGTGGGGTTCGAGCAGCTTGGCGATGTATGAGGCGGTCGTCTCCCCCTCCACATTGGTGCCGGTGGCCAGCACCACTTCCTTGATTCCGCCACTTTTTACCCGCTCCAGCAGTTCCCGGATTCGAATGTTCTCCGGACCGATGCCGTTCATGGGCGAAAGTGCGCCTGACAATACGTGATACCGGCCGCGAAAGGCCCCGGCTTTTTCCACGGCAATCATGTCCGCCGGCTGCTCTACAACGCACAGCGTCGATGAATCCCGGGCCGGGTCCCTGCATATGTGACACAGCTCATCGTCGCTGAGCGCAAAGCACCGCCGACAAAATCTTACTTTATCTTTGACCGTCAGGATACTTTGGGCCAGTTCCTCGGCTTGCCGTCGGGGGCTGCGCAGGATATGCATGGCCAGGCGCTCAGCGGTCTTTTCCCCGATGCCCGGCAGCCTGGATATGTTTTTTATCAACACCTGAATCGATGAGGGATAGTAACCCATAATATTTCAACCTTTGGTTCTTATCCAATTTAATTGGAGTAAAGGGTTCAGGGGCTCAAGGGGTCAAGGATTCGAGGGTTTGTTTG
>JAOZSC010000165.1 GCA_029939875.1 Desulfobacterales bacterium | reverse complement strand
ACCGCGATTGTTTTTCCCATGATCGAATCCCGAAATAGAGATATTTTCCATCAATATAAGATCAAATGCCAGATCCGCAATCCGCAATTTTTTTAACTCGTTCTTTGTCAATTCCGCCGCCCATTTTTTTATTTAATCGGCCTTTTATTCCTTCACCCTGTACCTTGAACCTTGTACCTGTCTTTATCTGTACCCGGCACACCAGCACCCCCTACCCCAGCGCCGAAGGCGTTTTCCTTTAACCTTTAACCTTTTTCCTGGCGCGTCAGCGCCTTTCAGTCCGTATCGGTTTTGAGCACTGCCAGGAAAGCCGACTGTGGGATCATGACCTTTCCCACCATCTTCATACATTTTTTACCTTTTTTCTGCTTTTCGAGCAGCTTGCGCTTACGGGTAATATCGCCGCCGTAGCATTTGGCTGTGACGTCTTTGCGAAAGGCGGAGACGGTTTTGCGGGCGATAATAGTGCCGCCGATGGCCCCCTGAATGGCAATCTTAAACATCTGCCGTGGGATTTCATCGCGCAGTTTCTCACAGGCCCGCCGTGCCCGGTCAACGGCGTTGTCTCTGTGCACCAGCTGTGACAGGGCATCCACCCGTTCGCCGTTGATGAGAATGTCCATTTTGACAACGTCCGTCTCCCGCATGTCGATGATGTCATAGTCAAAGGATCCGTAACCCTGGGTAACCGATTTAAGCCGGTCGTAATAATCATAGATCACTTCAGCCAGCGGTATTTCAAAGATCATTTCCAGCCGATCGCTGGTCAGGTACTGGTAGTTTTTATTGATGCCCCGCCGTTCCAGGCACAGCTTCATTACGGCTCCCATATAGCGATCCGGTACGATAATCGAGGCGCGGATAAAAGGCTCCCGGGTCTGGGCGATGAGCGTCGGATCAGGATACAACGCCGGATTGTCGATGGTTACTTCCGTCCCGTCGTTCATCACCAGGCCGTACCGCACCGAGGGGGCGGTGAGAATGAGCGACAGCGCGTATTCACGCTCCAGGCGCTCCTGGATCACTTCCAGGTGCAGCAACCCCAGGAAACCGCAGCGGAAGCCAAACCCAAGGGCGACCGACGAGTCTTTTTCATAGATCAGCGAGGCGTCGTTTAGTTTAAGTTTTTCAAGGGCAACGGCCAGCTCTTCGTATCCGTCGGAGGCCACGGGGTAAATGGAAGAAAAGACCACCGGCTTGGCTTCCTTGAAGCCGGGCATGGGCGCATCACACGGTCTATCCTTTAAAGTGACGGTATCTCCGCAGCGGGTATCGCTGACTGTTTTGATGCCGGCAATCATATAGCCGACCTGACCGGCTGACAGCTGTTTTTGCCTGACCATCTCAATTTGAAATATGCCCACTTCCTCAACCCGGTAAGCCGCATTGTTGTACATGAAGGCAATGGTATCCCCGGCTTTAAGCTGCCCGTGAACGATGCGAAAATGCACCACCGTGCCGCGGTAGGGGTCGTAGTGGGAATCAAAGATCAGGGCCTTGAGCGGTTGGGCGGGGTCGCCGACCGGTGGCGGCAGTCTGGTAACGACCGCTTCCAGTACGGCCTCGATGCCGGTGCCTTCTTTGGCTGATACCAGAAGGGCTGTGTCCGGATCCAGGCCGAGATCTTCTGCGATCTGCATTTTCACCCGTTCAATGTCCGCCGAGGGCAAATCGATTTTATTGATGACCGGAATGATCTCCAGGTCGTGTTCCATGGCCATGTAAAGATTGGCTAAAGTCTGGGCTTCAACCCCCTGGCTGGCATCAATCAACAGCAAGGCCCCCTCGCAGGAGGCCAGGGAACGCGAGACTTCATAGCTGAAATCCACGTGTCCGGGGGTATCGATGAGATTTAAAAAATAGGATTGTCCGTCCACGGCTGTATATGGCAGGCATACGGTCTGGCTCTTGATGGTGATTCCCCGCTCGCGCTCGATGTCCATGGTGTCGAGAATCTGGTCCTTAAATTCCCGTTCGGAAATCACGCCTGTTGCCTGGATGAGCCTGTCCGAAAGGGTGGACTTGCCGTGATCGATATGGGCAATGATACTGAAATTTCTTATGTTTTTCATCAAATCAAGTTTCCATTTCCCGGCCGGGGAAAATCTTGTGTTAAAATAACGCCCAGAGGGCCAATGATGCAAAAGAAAGTTGACAGGGCTTGTCTTTCCCGCTATAATTATGAATAATAATTAATAAATCTAACCTTTTATCAATTTTTCCGTAAGAGTGTCAACCCCGGGTGCCATTTTGTTCACCCGGGGGCTGAAACCGGTAATAGCAATGTCACCAACCGCCACAAAAGATATCCACGTCCTGATCGTCGATGACGACAAGAGCGTTCGCAGTACCATGAATGAATACGTCATCGCTGCCGGGTTCAGTTCCCAAGCGGTTTCCTGCGCCGAGGAGGCCCTTGAGTTGCTGAAAGACAATACCTTCCAGGTGGTTGTCACCGATATTATTCTGCCCGCCATGGGAGGGCTGGAGCTGACCAAGATCATTAAAAAAGACAATGATTCAGATGTCATCGTTATGACCGGTTACAGCGACGACTATTCCTATGAAGAGGCCATCAACATCGGTGCCAGTGATTTTGTTATCAAACCGGTGCGTCTCGAGGAATTGATGCTTCGGCTCAGGCGGGTGCTTAAAGAGCGGCAACTTTCCAAGGAGCGCACCCGGATGATGGAAAAGCTGCAACGGCTGGCCATCACCGACGGACTAACCAAACTCTACAATTCACGGTCGTTTTACTCTCAGCTGGAACTGGAGGTCGATCGCTTCAACCGTTACGGGCACCCCCTGGCACTTCTGCTGTTGGACATTGATTACTTCAAACAATACAATGATGCTTACGGCCACCTGGAAGGGGACAAGGTCCTGGTGCGATTCAGCCAGATTATCAAGTCCTGCCTGCGGGCCAATGACTCTGCCTATCGCTATGGCGGCGAAGAATTCACCGTTATTTTGTCGGAAACCGGAGCCGAAGAAGCTCTCACCGTGGCCCATCGGATACGCGCCAAGCTGGAAGAAGAAGTGTTTTCTCCCGAAAATGGAAAAGCTGTTACAGTAACCATCAGCATCGGGGTGACGGAATATTGGCCCAAGGAAGAACTGGCCACTTTCATCCAGCGGGCCGATAAGGCCATGTACCACTCCAAGCAAAACGGGCGCAACCTGGTTTCCACCCTGTATGCGGGTGACGAGCAAGGCGCCCAGTATTAGGGGGGCATTATTCGGTTTTAACCGCTTTGATGCGCTCCAGGTTTGTTTGCAACTTTTGCTGTTTTTCCAGCAGGGCGGATTGCTTTTGCCTGACCTTTTCGATGACGTCCGCCGGCGCTTTGCTTAAAAAACCGCTGTTTTGCAGCTTGGCAGAAACCTTCGTAAGTTCGACGGTCAGTTTATTAATTTCTTTTTCAAGCCGCCGGGTTTCTTTTGCAAAATCGATAATTCCTTCCAGGGAAACAAAAATCGAAGCACCGTCAACCACGGTCGTTGCGGATGCCTTTGGCCGTTGGACGGTATCTTGAACCGTCAGCGTGCTGAGCCTTGCCAGGTTGATAATCAGCTCCCGGTGTGCTTCGACGGCCCGGCGCACGCGATCATCGGTGGTGTGAATCAGCACCTCCAGCGCCAGCGAGGGGGCGATGTCCATTTCTCCACGCACATTCCGGATGCCCGTGATCACATCTATTAAAATCTGCATGTCAGCTTGCGCCTGTGCCGCTGCGTCCGTTTCATCGACCGGGGCTGCCGCTTTCGGGTAGGCGGCTTTCATGATCGAGCCTTCGGTTGCCGGCAGGTGATGCCAGATTTCCTCAGTAATAAATGGGATGAAGGGATGCAGCAAAATGAGGGTATCATGCAAAACCCGCCACAGCACCGCCTGGGTTTTTTCCTTTTCCGCTGCGCGCTCTTTGTTGTAGAGAACTGGTTTGATGGCCTCCAGGTACCAGTCACAGAATTCATGCCACACAAAACTGTAAAGTGCACCGGCGGCATCATTGAACCGGTAATTTTCCAAGGCTTCTGATACCGCCTGGGCCGTCTGCTGCAGGCGCGTCAAGATCCATTTATCCGGCAGTGAAAGATCCTGTTGATCCAGATGGTCATACCCTTTGTCCAGGTGCATCAGGGAAAAGCGGGCCGCATTCCACAGCTTGTTGATAAAATGCCGGTACCCTTCAATGCGTCTTTCAGACATCCGGATATCCCGGCCCTGGGCGGCAAAGGCGGCCAGGGTAAAGCGGAAGGCATCGGTGCCGTGCCGTTCGATGACGGTCAGCGGATCGATGACGTTGCCCGTGGACTTGCTCATTTTTTTGCCTTCTTCATCGCGGACCAGGGCATGCACGTAAACGTGTTCAAAGGGAACCTCGCCCATGAAATGGATGCCCATCATCATCATGCGGGCGACCCAGAAAAAGAGGATGTCAAAAGCGGTGATGAGCACTGAGGTGGGATAAAATGTTTTTAAAAGCGGCGTTTCATCCGGCCAGCCCATGGTTGAAAAGGGCCACAACGCTGAACTGAACCAGGTGTCCAGTACATCGGTTTCCTGCTCCAGGTTTTTCCCGCCACATTCCGGGCATGTTTTCGGCGCTTGAACGTCCACCACGATTTGGCCGCAGGATGTGCAGGTCCAGGCCGGTATCTGGTGGCCCCACCAGATCTGACGCGACACACACCAGTCCCGGATGTTGTTCATCCAGTCATAGTACGTATTGGTCCACATCTTTGGTATGATTTTTGTGCGGCCGCTTTTCACCGCTTCGATGGCCTTTTCGGCCAGGGGCTTGACGCGTACAAACCACTGTTTGGACAAGTTCGGCTCCACCACGGTTTGGCAGCGGTAGCAGTGGCCGACACTGTGCCGGTAATCTTCGACCCTGACGAGCAGACCCAGTTCTTCGAGTTCTTTGATCACGGCCTTGCGACATTCAAACCGGTCCAGGCCTTGAAAGCGGCCGGCCTCGGCGGTCATGTTTCCATCATCGCCGATGACCTTTATGCTGGGCAGGTTGTGGCGGGCACCGATCTCAAAATCGTTGGGGTCATGGGCCGGGGTTACTTTCAGGCCCCCGGTTCCAAAAGACATGTCCACGTAGCTGTCTTTGATGATGGGAATTTCGCGGTTCATCAATGGCAGGATGACCCTGTCGGCGCCAACGCTCTGGTAGCGTTCATCATCGGGATTGACCGCCACCGCCGTATCTCCCAGCATGGTCTCCGGCCGGGTGGTGGCCACCACGATATCACCGGAGCCGTCGGCAAACGGATAGCGGATGTGGTACAGGTGCCCTTCATGCTCTTCGTGTTCCACCTCCAGGTCCGCAAGGGCTGTGTGGCAGCGATGGCACCAGTTGATAATGTAATTTCCGCGGTAGATAAGGCCTTCGCGATAAAGCTGGACGAACACCTTGCGCACGGCGCGTGACAGGCCTTCATCCATGGTGAAACGCTCACGCTCCCAGTCGCATGAGGCCCCCATGTGTTTGAGCTGGTTGATGATGGCGCTGCCGTATTTTTCGCGCCACTGCCAGACGGCTTCAATGAACTTTTCGCGACCTAACTGGTGCCGGTCAGTGCCTTCTGCGGCCAGTTTTTTCTCCACCACGTTCTGGGTGGCAATCCCCGCATGGTCGGTACCCGGCATCCACAGGACGTTGTCGCCCTGCAGCCGGTGATAGCGGCACAGGATATCCTGCAGGGTGTTGTTCAGGGCGTGGCCCATGTGCAGCACTCCCGTTACATTGGGCGGGGGTATCACAATGGAATAGCTTTTTTTAGGGCTTTGCTCTTCGGCGGCAAAAAGCTGGTTGTTTTCCCAGTAATCGTACCAGCGCTTTTCAACCTCGTGCGGCTCATAACTTTTGTCAAGCAATTTAAAACTCATTTAACCACCAATCCTTCATATTCCGGTTTACATGGGGTTACCATCATCCTCAAAAATAAAAAAGGGGATTATAAATTAATCCCCGTTAATTTACCAGCATTTTTTAAATCTTGCCCGCCGTCGATGAGGGCAATGATCGGTTTAGCCGATGGAGCCGTCCGGGTTGCTCTCCGGACTGTCATTTTGAAAAAGACTTTCCTTCAGCCGCCTGATTTCCCGGGTTACTGCTTTTTCAATAACATCGCAGATGATGTTTTCGATCTGCCCTGAAAATTTTTCATCGATGACACGTTCAATCGCAGTCTCAATTTGCTCGGGCGAAAGATTCGCAGGCAGCGTTACGGCTGCCGATTTATCCGGAAATGATTC
>JAOZSC010000164.1:1496-6277 GCA_029939875.1 Desulfobacterales bacterium | reverse complement strand
AACCGCTGGAGGTCCTGCGCACGGTGCACTCCTTTGACCCGTGCATTGCCTGCGGTGTTCACGTGATCGACCCGGACTCCAACCAAGTCTACAAGATC
Source organism: Desulfobacterales bacterium (assembly GCA_029939875.1). GTDB lineage: Bacteria > Desulfobacterota > Desulfobacteria > Desulfobacterales > JAFDCJ01 > JAFDCJ01. Next base: position 6,179 of record JAOZSC010000164.1, on the reverse strand, counting down.
AAAGTGCTGTAATCAATGCTTGCAACAACCCACAGCCTCCCGTTTCATCGGGAGGCTGTGGTCGTTTTAGGTGAACCCATCAGTTTCGATGAAAGGGGGATGTAAGCTTGACCGAAAACAGATCCGATGACAATATCTATGCCGTAGACGTCATGATCCTGGGCGTGGGCTGCATCCTGTGTCGCGATGAAGGATTCGGCGTGCGGGTGATTGAGCAGATACAACGCGAGTACACATTTGATGAGAATGTACTGCTCGTTGATGGCGGGGTGCTTGGGATCAACCTGCTGGGCGTAATTTCAGAACCCAACCATCTCATCGTCGTGGATGCGATCCGCAACCAGGGCCAGCCGGGAGATCTGTACCGTCTGGAGGGCGATGCCATCCCGGATAGAATCCGGGCCAAAAATTCAGTTCACCAGATCGACCTGCTCGAAGCGCTGACCCTGTGCCAGGCGCTGGACAGGGTGCCGCAAACGGTGATCATCGGCGTCGAACCAGAGGATATAGACACCACGAGCATCGAGTTGACACCCACCGTCCAGGCCCAGGTTGATCCGGTGATCGAAATGGTCCTGGCCGAGCTCGATCGGTTGGGCATATCTTACAGGAAAGGAACATCTGCCAACCATGTGTCTTGCAATCCCTTCGAAAATTACCCGCATTGAAAATGACATGGCCACCATCGATGTGGATGGTGTTCAGCGGCAGGCCAGCCTGCTGCTGCTCGAAGACGCCGCGGTCGGCGAGTACGTGATCGTACACGCCGGCTTTGCCATCCAGAAAATTGATGAGGCGGGTGCTATGGAAACCATCCGGCTGTTAAAGGAGGCGGCCGCCTTTGTTGAAAGTGGGGGAGGTGACCCAAGCTAGGTTGTCGCCATGACTGATAATTGTGTCGCCAAACGATTGAACGTCAATGGTATTGTCCAGGGCGTCGGCTTTCGTCCCTTTGTTTTTCAACTTGCCGCCCGCTACGGCCTCAACGGTGAAGTCGCCAACACCTCCGCGGGCGTGTCCATCCATATTGAGGGGCCTGCGCCCCGCGTTACCGCCTTTGAAGCGGAGCTGGCCGCCAAAAGTCCCCCGCTGGCCCAGGTGGTCAACATCTCCGCTTGCAGCGAACCCTTCAAGCATTGCACCGAGTTTGCCATTGTAAAAAGCAAGGGCGCATCTGAAAAGTTCACCTTGATTTCGCCGGATGTTTCCATTTGTGATGATTGCCTGGCCGAACTGTTTGACCCGCGCAACCGACGCCATCGTTACCCGTTTATCAACTGCACCAACTGCGGCCCGCGTTACACCATTATTGACGACATCCCCTATGACCGGCCCAAGACTTCCATGCGCCACTTTACCATGTGCGGGCCGTGCCAGCAGGAATACGACGACCCCAACAACCGGCGCTTTCATGCCCAGCCCAATGCCTGTGCCGACTGCGGCCCCCATGTCAAACTTTATGACAACCAGCGCAACGGCCTGCCGGGAAAAGATCCCATCACCGAAGCGGCAAAGCTGCTGCGGCAGGGCCACATTCTGGCTATCAAGGGGCTTGGCGGCTATCACCTGGCGGTCGATGCCGAAAACAGCCGGGCCGTTCAGCGGCTGCGCCGACGGAAACTGCGCGAGGAGAAACCTTTTGCCGTCATGTCCGGGGACCTGGAGACCATCCGCAGCTACGCCCGGGTGCAACTCGCGGAGGAAAAACTGCTGACCTCCATCCAGCGCCCCATCGTCCTTCTGAAAAAAAAAATCCCCAATTGCCTGGCAGCAGAAGTGGCACCGCGCAACCGGTATTTCGGCGTCATGCTGCCTTACACCCCGCTGCACTATCTGCTGATAGACTGCGGGTTTGTGGCCCTGGTCATGACCAGCGGCAATCGGAGCGAAGAGCCCATCGCCATTGACAACGAAGATGCCTTTGATCGCCTGGCCGATATTGCCGACTATTTTTTAATCCACAACCGCGACATCTATCTGCGCAGTGATGATTCCATTGTGCGGCACAGCGCTGGAGCCGCACGTTTTATCCGTCGTTCCCGGGGAGTTGTCCCCGTCCCGATTTTCCTCAAAAAACCGCTGCCGTCCGTCCTGGCCTGCGGGGCGGAGCTAAAAAATACGGTTTGCCTGACCCGGCAGGACAAGGCGTTTGTCAGCCAGCATATCGGCGACCTGGAAAACCTTGCCACCTACGACTTTTTCAAACTGACCATCGGGCATTTAAAGCGCATCCTGGACATCCACCCCGAAATCATCGCCTGCGACATGCACCCGGACTATTTAAGCACCCGCTACGCTCGGAAACAGCAACACATCCCTGTCATCCAGGTCCAGCATCATCATGCCCACATTGTCAGCTGCATGGCCGAACACGGCCTGTCGGGTCCGGTGCTCGGCCTGTCCTGTGACGGCACCGGTTATGGACCCGACGGGGCCATCTGGGGTGGTGAAATTTTAATTGTTGATGAGCACGAATTTGAACGTGCCGGCCACCTGGCCTATGTTCCCATGCCGGGCGGCAGTGCGGCCATTAAAGAACCCTGGCGCATGGCCGTCAGCTACCTTCAAGATGCCTTCGGTGACGAGTTTCACGAATTCGATCTTCCCTGGTTGCGCGAAATTGAAGACCAGAAAATACGAATCGTCTGCGAAATCATGTCAAAAAGGATCAATTGTCCGTCCACCTCGAGCCTGGGGCGTCTGTTCGATGCCGTGGCCGCCATCTGCGGCATCCGCAGCCGGGTAAACTTTGAAGGCCAGGCCGCCATGGAACTGGAAATGCTGGCGGCTGACCAAACCGACAGGATCTACGACTACCAGTGGGAAGAAAAAACCACTTATCGCATCCTTGCCCAACCCATTATCCGCGGGGTGGTCAATGACATACGAACGGGTATCCCGACAGCGGACATCAGCGCCCGCTTTCACCGGACACTGATAAACCTGTTTGCGGATCTATGCACCGTCATCGGCAAACAGCGTCACCTGGACCGGGTCGTGCTGAGCGGCGGGGTTTTCCAAAATTCCATCCTGCTCGACGGCCTGATCCAGGCACTGACAGAAAAAAATTTCGAGGTTTACAGCCACCGCAAAATTCCCACCAACGACGGGGGGATATCTCTAGGGCAGGCGGTGGTGGCAGCCGCCAGTTTTCGGGCCTAAATGGCTATTTTCCCGATGCCCGGCGTTCTCCGCGGATTTCTGACCTGCGGCGTACTGGCGTACGCCTCGGCCAAAATCCTTGCGCGGCCTTGGTCATCGAAAAAATTTCTCATTTATGATCCGAAAACTTTAAATTTTATTTGTCTATTGGCATAGGTTACCTGGAATTTGTATTTGTGGAAACGGCTTCCAACCGTTTCTTGATTAAGACAACTTTTTAACATAAGGATGCCTGATGCCCTTAAAACATATTGAAGAGTTCCGGGACGCAAAACTTGCTCAGAACCTGGTAGCGAAAATCAACGCCACCAAGACCCGCCATATCCGCCTGATGGAAGTCTGCGGTACGCATACCGTGTCGATCTTTCGCAGCGGCATCCGCTCCGTACTGCCGCCTACCATCTCGCTGCTGTCCGGTCCGGGGTGTCCGGTCTGCGTCACCGATCAGCGTGAGATTGATGCCTTTATCGAACTGGCCCGCATAGATGATGTCATCCTCACAACCTTCGGGGACCTGATGCGGGTCCCCGGTTCGACATCCTCTTTGCAAAAACAGCGCGCCGATGGCAAAGACATCCGGGTGGTTTATTCAACGGTTGACGCCCTGGAAATCGCACGCAAAAATCCTGCTAAGCAAGTGGTATTTTTAGGGATCGGCTTTGAGACCACCGCGCCGACCATTGCCGCTGCCATTGTTTCCGCAGCCCGCACGAAAGTTACAAATTTTTCGGTGATCTCGGCCCACAAGCTGGTTCCGCCAGCCCTGGAAACCCTGATGACTTTGGAAGACGTCCGGCTCGACGGTTTTATTTTGCCCGGTCACGTGTCGGTGATCATCGGCGTAAATGCCTATCAGCCTTTCTTTGATCGCTATCAAATTCCCTGCGTGGTGGCCGGTTTTGAACCGACAGACATTTTGCAGACCATCAGCATGCTGGTAGAGCAGATCAAAACCGGCCGTCCCCGGCTGGAAAATGCCTATCAGCGCGCGGTGACACCCGAGGGCAACCCGACGGCCCGGAAAATACTCGATGAAGTCTTCGAACTCGCCGACGCCAGTTGGCGCGGCATCGGCGTGATTGCCAACAGCGGCCTGAAAATCAGGGAAGCGTTTGCTGCCCATGATGCCCAGCGGCTGTTTGACATCCAGGTCCCGGAACCGCAAATCCCGAAAGGCTGCATCTGCGGAGATATTTTGACCGCCAAAAAAATCCCGCCGGACTGCAAACTGTATGCAACGACCTGCACCCCTACCGACCCGGTGGGCCCCTGCATGGTCTCCACCGAAGGGACCTGCGCGGCGTATTATAAGTATCACGTATAGGGAAAAAGGTTCAGGGTACAGGGTTCAAGGGCTCAGTTTCATCGTACAGGAGTTTGATTCCAGGAGAATTATTACAAATCCAATCGTTGCTTATACTTCAACGAATAACGGACCACAAACTACGGACAACTAATATGAAAAATGACAAGATTTTGTTAGATCACGGCAGCGGCGGCTTGATTTCCCACCATCTTACA
>JAOZSC010000164.1:0-1486 GCA_029939875.1 Desulfobacterales bacterium | reverse complement strand
ACTGCGCGGCGTATTATAAGTATCACATTTGAATTCGGAAGGCGGAATGCGGAAGTCGGAATTAACTTATTGCGAATTTACCATGGGAAGCGCAGAGGGCAAAAGGCACTGCGTGCAGTTGATTAAGTTTATTGAATGGGTTCATTGAGTTAATTTAATCGGAACAGGCAATTTTTATGAAAAACGACAAAATCTTACTGGATCACGGCAGCGGCGGCTTGATTTCCCACCATCTTACCCTGGACATGATGCTGCCGGTTTTTGACAATCCCATCCTGGCCCAGTTAAACGACGGAGCCATATTTGAACTCAACGGCGTGCGCATGGCCTTTTCCACTGATACCTACACCGTGGACCCCATTTTTTTTCCGGGGGGCAACATCGGCGATCTGGCCATCAACGGTACCGTCAACGACATTGCCATGTGCGGTGCTGACCCGCAGTATTTGAGTGTCGGGCTGATCATCGAAGAGGGTTTTGCCGTGGACGATCTTGAGCGGATCATAAAGGAGATGGGAGCGGCCGCTGGACGGGCCGGGGTGACGGTGGTTACCGGCGATACCAAAGTTGTGCCCCGGGGTGCGGTGGACAAAATTTTCATCAACACCTCGGGAATCGGGGTGATACCGGAAAATGTCAATGTAGCCAGCAATCGGGCCGGCGCCGGCGACCGCATTATATTGAGCGGCAGCATTGCGGACCACGGCATTACCGTCTTAACCCGGCGTGAGGGGCTGTCCTTTGACAGCGATTTGACCAGCGACAGCGCTCCCTTAAATCATATGGTCCGCAATATGTTCGCGGCTGGCGACGGCATCCATGTGCTCAGAGATCCCACCCGGGGCGGGGTGGGTACGGCGCTTAATGAGATCGCCGAAAAATCACAGGTGGGCATTAAAATTTACGAAGACGTGATTCCGGTCAAAGATCAGGTGGCCGCCGCCTGTGAGCTTTTAGGTTTTGACCCCCTGTATCTGGCCAATGAGGGAAAATTGCTGGCCTTCGTGTCGGCCGGACAGGCCGATGCCATCATAGAAGCCGTCAAGGCCGACCCGTACGGCAAAGATGCCGTTGTGATCGGCCAGGTGGTGGCGGAGCACCCCGGAAAAGTGGTCATGCAAACCCGCATCGGCGGCAGCCGGATTGTGGATATGCTGGCCGGGGAGCAGCTGCCACGCATCTGCTAATTTTTCTTTTCTGAATGGTCATTTTTCCGATGGGCTGCGTTCTCCGCAGATTTTGGGCCTCGACGTACCAATGTACGCCTCGGCCCAAAATCTTTGTGCGGCCTTGCCCATCAAAAAAATTCCTCATTCAGAAAAGAAAAATGCATATAATCAAACTGACTTTACTATGAATTTGAGTCCTTGTACCCCGTACCCTGAACCTTGTACCTTGAACCATTTATTTCTTTCCCTATTCGGTTATGGCTAGACACACACAAATTTGTATAACGATTATCGCCCTTCTATTCCTGTCGGCACCG
>JAOZSC010000003.1:19584-21565 GCA_029939875.1 Desulfobacterales bacterium | reverse complement strand
AGCAAGGCCGTCCATCTCCGGCATGTTGATGTCCATTAAAACCGCATGGGGTTTAACCGCCTTATATTGTTCCAGGGCCTCTTTGCCGTTGGCCGCCAGTGTCGGCTGATAATCCAGCAGCTTGAGCAAATCTTTCAGGGCGCTTAGTATGTCTGGTTCGTCGTCGACCACCAGGATGCGCTGTCCCTTGCCGTGAACGATTTCGGGGGGTTTTTCCCGCGGAACCTGGTTTTCGAGATCGACCAGGGGGAAATACATTTTAAAGGTGGTGCCCTTTTGCGGTCGGGAATCAACGGTGATCAGGCCATCGTGGCTTTTGATGATGCCGTAGGTGGTGGACAGCCCCAGGCCGGTACCCTGACCGACCGCCTTGGTGGTAAAGAACGGATCGAAGCATTTCTCGATGGTGGTCCGCTGCATTCCTTCGCCACTGTCGGAAATTGTGACCCGGATGCGTTTCCCCTCCCGTTCGGCTTTTATGGCCAGACGTCCCCCGCCGGGCATGGCGTCCCGGGCATTGGTGCAAAGATTCATCAACGCCTGGCTGAGGCTGGAGGGATCCCCCATGATCGGAAGCGGTTTGGAAATGTCGGTTTGAATATCAATTTTTTGGTCGAATGATGTGCGGATGAGCTGGGAGGTTTCTTTGATGATGGTTGCCAGGTCCACCGGTTTGAATTCACCTTTGATCTGCTTGCGGGAAAACTGCAGCAGGCCGTCGACCAGCCGGGCCCCCCGCCTAACCGATGTGTTAATGCGTTCAGCCACTTCGTGCAGGTTGTCCTGGTCCTCATAGTTGAGCTGGATCAGCTGGCTGTTGACCAGAACCTCAGAAAGGGTGTTGCGGAAGTTGTGGGCCACACCGGCGGCAATGGTGCCGAGGGCTTCCATTTTTTGAACGTGCTGGAGCTGCATTTCCAGGCGCCTACGTTCGGTAACGTCGGTGATCATGATGACGATGGTGGCTGACTCATCTCTGACCGGCAGCACCTTGATGGTAATCTGCCGGCCGTTTAACCCCACCGGCACCTTTTCGCCGATTTCAGCGGCTTCAGCGGTCGGACTGGCAAGAATGGCATCCAGCTGGCTGGCGGTGTTTTCATCAAGCAGATCAGAGGGATTGGCGGTCAGTATTTTTTCCGGGGTCATGCCGAACAGGGAGATGGCGACGGCATTGGCATACACGATTTTGCCGGAATAAACCTCCAGGATCCCCTCGGCCATGCTTTCCAGGATGGTTTCAAGGTGGCGGTTGCGCGAAAGCAACTCCTTGGTCATTCTGCGGGCGTAAACGTGTTCGAGACCGCGCACCGGTTTGTCCTGATCAGTGGACCGGGGGGCGTCGGCGGCCTTGATGGTTTCCAGAAAATGCTCCGCCATGGAGCTGAAAGGACCCTTGGCGATGTATGAGTCCGCGCCGGTTTCCTGGAAATTGAAATCGATTTCGGCCACTGCCGACGAGACGATCACCAGGTAACAATCGGCCAGGTGCGGCATGTTACGCACGATCTTAATTAACTTGTCCCCGTCGATCTTGGGCATGATCAGGTCGAAAAACATGATGTCCGGGGTGAACGTGGTCAGCAGGTTCAGCGCCGTGAAGCCGTCCTCGGCGGTTTGGACCTCATGGCCTTCGCGTGTCAGCAGGTTGGAAACAAATTTCAGAATGCCCCGGTCATCATCCACCACGAGTATCTTTTTTTTCATTAATGCTCCTTATCGGGATGTGGCTAATCTGATTATTATACCCTGAATCGCTATAATTTGATAGAAATATAAGGAATTGGATTCTTATCTTTTTTATAAGATAGAATCCATTCCATTCTATCGTCTTTTAAGAATCCTTTTTTTCCAGCAGGCGGCGCAACTGTTTTTCCACGTCGGCCAGGTGGTGCGTCAGGTCCATGATGCCGGTTTTGGCTCCCTCCAGCTGACCGGCCTTGCCTTTTTTTTCCAGCTCGAAAGCGACTTGCGCGGCGTC
>JAOZSC010000003.1:5927-19574 GCA_029939875.1 Desulfobacterales bacterium | reverse complement strand
CGCGGCGTCATCAGCTTGGAAATTTCGCAGGATGCCCTTGAGACTGTGGGCCGCGCGCATCAAGTTGTCAGCATCACCCTGTTCAAAAGACTTGCGAAGGTTGTCCAGCAGCCGTGGATAATCCTCGAAAAACACCTCCACAACTTCTTTTAAAAAATCCCAGTCATGATCAAAGGCCTTGAGCAGCATCTGCCTGTCCAGACCGGCGGGGGGATCAGCGGTTTTTTCCGGGGGTTCGGGGCTGGCCGTCAGCGTTTCAACGATGTCAAAAAGCTTATCGGCATCGATGGGCTTGGACACATACTCGTCCATGCCGGCTTCCAGGCAGCGCTCCAGGTCCCCTTTGACGGCATGGGCCGTCATGGCAACGATGGGAATGTGCCCGCCGCCGGTTTGCTCTTCCCGGCGGATGGCCCGGGTAGTCTGCAGGCCGTCCATTTCCGGCATCTGCACATCCATCAGGATGATATCGAAGTGCTGCTTTTTGAGTGCTTCCAGGACCTGGTGGCCGTCTTCGACCAGCGTGGCTCGATGTTGCCAGCGTTCAAGCAGTCGCATGATAAATTTCTGGTTAAAGGGCGTGTCTTCGGCAGCCAGGACATCCAGTGAGCGGGCCGGCCGGCGAAGAGCAGATTGGCGGGCTGCGGAGGCAAGCTGAGGCTGGCGAATTTTAATGTCCAGGGCCGCCAGGATGGTTTCATACAGTTCGGCGACCCCCGCCGGTTTGATGATGCCGGCTGCGATGCCCAGCCGGTCGAATTCATTTTGACGTTTGATCCGGGAGAGGGTAAGCATCATGACAATGCGCAGGTCGAAAAGTTTTTGCTCTTTTATCCAGGCGGCCAGGGAAAATCCGTCGTTTTCAGGCATGTCCGAATCGATCAGGGCCAGTTTCACGGGATCAGGATTAGGACCGGCGGCCGGTGGAAGCAGAATCTGGCGGGCCTGCCGGGCATCCGATGCGAGCAGTACATTCATCTGCCAGCCTTCCAGGATTTCTTTTAAAATTTTGCGGCTGGAAGCGTTGTCATCCACCACCAGCACATTCAGGCCGACCAGCTCGGGGTGTGCTTCGGTTTTCGGAGGGGACGCCCCCCCCTTCTGTTTGAGCAAGCGGGCCGTAAAACGGAACCGGCTCCCCTGTCCGGGCTGACTTTTGACCTTGATCCGTCCGCCCATCATCGATACGAGCTGCGCGGAAACCGCCAGCCCCAGACCGGTTCCACCGTAACGGCGCGTGGTGGCCGCGTCCACCTGGTGGTAGGCCCCGAAGATGCTGCGCTGCTTGTCCAGGGGGATTCCGATCCCGGTGTCCACCACAGAGATGTGAAGCTGCACCTCGGAATCCGTCTGGCTCAGGGCCGCAACGGAGACCACAACTTCACCCCGGTCGGTAAACTTGACGGCATTGTCCACCAGGTTCAGCAGGACCTGGCGCAGGCGGGTGGGATCGCCCAGCAGGTGGTTCGGAACACCGGGCGCGATCCGGTAGGCCAGCTCGATGCCCTTTTCATGGGATTTCATGGCCATGATTTTCATGGTTTCATCCATGAAACGTTCAAGACTGAACGGAGTCTTATCGAATTCCAGCTTGCCGGCTTCAATTTTGGAAAAATCCAGAATGTTGTTGATAATGGCCAACAAGGAATAGGCCGAGGCTTTGACCACGTCCAGGTCTTCGCGCTGATCGGAGGACAGCTCGGATTGAAGCATCAGTTCCACCAGGCCGATGATGGCGTTGAGCGGGGTTCGGATTTCATGGCTCATGCTGGCTAGAAATTCACTTTTTGTCCGGCTGGCGGCTTCCGCGGCCAGCTTGGCGCGGTATAGCGCTTCCGCCCGTTGGCGTTGGGTCACATCCCGCAAAAATCCACCGAACCCCGTGGGCCGGCCCCGGGGATCTTTAATAAGGGAGATGGACGATTCGACGAACCGCCGCGAACCGTCGGCGGTGATCAGCGTCCAGTTCAACGACTGTACCGGCTCCCCGCTTTCCAGGACCCGGTTGAAGGTGTCGGTCAGTTTTTTGGTATTGGCTTCATCCAGCGAGTCGCGGTGATTCATATCCTCCATTTCCACGCGGGAATAGCCCATAATCTGGCACATGGAATCATTGAAGAAGGTAAAGTGTCCGTCCAGGTCCACCTCGTAATAGCCGTCCGGGGCGGTCTCGACAATCGTTCTGAACTTTTCTTCGCTTTCGCGCAGGGCGGCTTCGGCCTCCGAACGTTGGTTGATGGTAAACTGGGCGTGGGCGCCGAAAATAACGAAAAAGCACAAAATGGCAATCCGGCTCCAGATGGCGCTCATGTTCGCGCCGAGCAGCCGTTGAAAAAAATCAACGTTATAAGATAAAAAGATGTACAGGATCGAATCAAAAACCGTGTAAAGCAAAGCCAGGCCCAAAGCGATCAAAACCATCTGATCCCAGAAGTGAACCCGGATTTTTTTTGTTTTCTTCATGGTTTTGTGTTCCATATTGACTTTCCGGTTTGTTGTTTTCATGTGGATCATGGCGATATAAATTTTTGTTGCCATCAGTCACTGGCTTTTAAATGGGCGGTACAGCGGATCGCCAATGAGCACCATCTTCCAGGACCAGAAGGGGATGCTGGCCAGGTAGCATTCCGCCAGGTCCAGGTAGCCTTCGACCAGAAATCCGAAAAACAACTCCGGCGGCGGGAAGGCCTGGACATAAGGCTCGTTGACCGGGCCGATGGTGACCGCCACCCCTTTTTCCAGCATCCGCTTGCACCACACCCGGCTGCCCTTTTTTTTAAGCGTGCTGCACTCCGCGCTGGCAATGTGGTAGGCGACGGCCCCGGGCCGCCAGGAGAAGGCATCCACATATTTAGCCAGGCTGTACCAGCCGCAGTAAAGGGCTGCATCCGGGCATTCGCCCGGCTGAAACAATTTTTGCGTTTCTTCGACCACCACCGGCATGCGACCGCTTTTTTCCACCCGCCCGGCCGCCAGGTGGATGGAACGGTCATAAACCGCATAGGCCGATGCAGGCTTATCATCGGAGGCGGGCCAACGGGCGTCAAAATACGCGCTGCCCTTCAGGCCGGTTTTTTCGGCTGCCAGGCTGTCATCAATGATGCGCTTGACGATTTCCGGGGTGGGGCCGTCCAGGCGGCTGACCATCAGCACATCGGCCTTTTGCACGCTGGTTTTTTGGTTCCGGCGGCCCCAGTAATACGGGTTGACGATCCAGCCGCCCAGGGGGTAGTCCTTGAGCCGCACCAGTGCCAGTTCAGAACCCAGCGATGCCCACTGGTCGGATCGGCGCAGTCGTGCGATTTGCCGGTCTATTTCCTGGAGCCGGGTTTTCAGGCTGCCAGTGCGGCTGTCTTTTTTGTCTATCAGTGACTCCAGCCGGGCTTCAAGGCCGCTTTTTTCAGCCAGCAACAGTTTGAGGGGCACCCGATCAGCCGTGTCCGGTTCTGTGGGCCGGACTTTCAGAGGCAGCCCATACATTATCGCCAGGCAGCGAATGCGCGACTGCGAAATGCCGCGTTGAAGAAATTTTCGCACCGGCCCGGCCACATTTGTCGCATAGTCCAGGCGGCTGCAAACTTCATTTTCGGCCACCGTCAGCAGCAGCAGGTTTTCGGGAGGAATCCCCCGCTTTTGCATATAATACTGTGCCAGTTCGACACTGTGAGCCGCTGTGCGATTGGCGATCACCAGCACTTCATCCGGCTCAAGGGCTGCGGCAGAGGTTGCCGACATAACCATGGCAATCAATAATATCTGAACCCAAGGCGACTTTACAAACATAAAAAATTTTCTTTCAGGAAACGGCACACCGTTCGGCGTTCAAGGATTTGAAAACCCTTTTATGCGGTACAGGATGTGCAGGGTTTTACCTCGCGTTTGATTTTTTCTTCCAATTCATCCCGGGCAACATCAAGATCATATAATGATAATCTGTAATTTCAACCTCATACGCATCATTGCCGTATAACGTTAAGCGTTATATGTCAAGAAGTGTGATTAACGTATTATGGCGACACCATGCTTAATCTCTTTTCGGGTATAATTCTCCGCAGCTTGATGCGATAAAATAGATAAAAACATTTGGATGATACCCCGCGGCTTGCCGCGGGGCAATTCATTTTCGCTGCTGGAAGTGCAGGTGCCCCGCCTGATCCTGGAAGAAGACACGGATTATGTCTGGCAGGCCCGGTTTTTCAACAACCGCGACACCGCATCCGAGTGGTCATTCCAGGGCACCTTCGCCACCGATTATGCCGAGTACGCGGATAGGGATAGGCGGAAAGGAAAAATAGAAATCCGAAGGTGGGCAAAGTCACCTTCGGATTTCCTGTTGGGAGGTAATTGTTGCTATGGACTGGGGCAATCGACCCCTTGATCCCGGATTCAGTACACTTTCTGCAGGTTACTAATGCAAGAGGCATACCATCAACCGGATGGATTTTTCTTTATCTATGATATCATATAGTTAAAATGTTTCAAGTCTGCAGGCAATCGCGAGTTGGGAGGTTTATTTACCAAAATATGTGCAAAATAGTTCACACTGTTACCATGAGTACACAGTCGATTGAAGTGGGAAGTTGGAATTCGGAAGGTGGAATTAAATAAGTTGAAAATACGCTGGCCTTTTCCGGCGAAGCCGGCACATTATTTGTTTTTCTCAGCGCTCTCAGCGGTCTGATGAATATCTTTTTTCGCTATCGTGGCCGGGGACGGGATGAGGGACGAAATTTCGTGATGATGGGTTTTAACAGGCACGCGAGCAGGGGCACCAAAAAAAGCAGGGCCAGCTCAATCCCGCGTATTTGGCAACGGATGTGAAAGAGTCGGGGAAAAATCGAGCCGGAGGCACTGGTGATGAAGCAGGTGGATGAATGTGAGCCGCCGCCGGAAATGTCCGCCGGGATTCCGAGGCCAAGGGGATCCACGATGATGCCGTTGGCAATTCCATCCGCACTTCATATTCAAAATTCGATGTTGGTGGTTCGATCCGCCGAATGCGGATAAACCTTGAACCTATCAGTTTATATGTATCCTTTCTGCTGCAGGTGCAGCATAATCTCCCGGGCGGCTTCATCCGGGGTGATGCGGCTGGTGTCGATGCGCACCTCGGGGGCCTCGGGGATTTCATACGGGTCGTCCACACCGGTAAAGCCCGTGATCAGCCCGGCCCGTGCTTTGGCATACATACCCTTGCGATCCCGTTTTTCGCAGACTTCCAGGGGTGTGGACACGTGTACCTCGGTGAAACCGCCATAGCTCTCGATCAGTTTGCGAATTTCGTTGCGGGTGTCGGTGTAGGGCGCAATGGGGGCGCAAATGGCAATGCCGCGGTTTTTAGTGATTTCGCCGGCCACAAAACCGATGCGGCGTACATTCAGATCCCGGTGCTCCTTGGAAAAACTCAATTCGCTGGATAGATTCTGCCGCACGATGTCACCGTCGAGCAGTGTTACCGGGCGGTCCCCGATTTCCAGGAAAAGGGCGTAAAGGACCTTGGCAATGGTGGATTTGCCGGCGCCCGAAAGACCCGTAAAAAAGACCGTCAATCCCTGCCGGCGGGGAGGGGGATAGGCCTTTTGCAATTCTTCGACCACCTGCTTAAAGGTGGCCCACCCGGGGATGCGGCGTCCCGAGCGGATACGCTCGCGGATATCCGTCCCCGAAAGGGAGATGAACTGGGTTTTTTCGGGTACCTGGTCGGCACAGCGGTATTCATCTTCAAAGGGCAAATAGACCATTTCGGTAAACGGGATTACATTCAGACCGAGCTCTTCGCTGTGCTGCTGGGTCATCTTGTGGGCTTCGTCGCTCTGGTAAAACGGATTGCCGTTGCTGTCCGGGCCGGGGCCGGCATGATCGCGGCCGGTAATCATGTGGGTGCAGCCATAGTTTTTTGAAACAATGGCGTGCAGCAACGCTTCGCGTGGACCGGACATGCGCATGGCCAGCGGCAGCAGGCTTAAAATGTGTGAATCGGGCGGATAGTGCTCGACCACCTTGCGGTAGCATCGAACCCGGATGTAATGGTCGAAGTCTCCAGGCTTGGTCATACCTGCGATGGGCAGCAGCAGCAGGTTGGCCCGGGCCTGACGCATGGCATTGATGGTCATTTCAAACTGGGGCCGATGAATGGGATTGCGGGTAAAAAAGGCCAGCGTTCGCTTCCAGTCCAGTTTCTCAAAGGTGGCCCGGGTTTCTGCGGGCGTCATGCGCAGCTGTTTAAAATCAAAATGCAGCGGCAGGCTCAGCGCCTCCAGCCGGCCGCCGATATAGGTACCGCCGGATTGATTGAACAGGTAATCCGCCGCAGGGTGGGCCTGATCCCTGGTGCCGTAAACCGAAAGGGCTTCCTTTTGCCGGTCAAAGGTCCAGATGTCTTCGATGTGCATGACGGCCAGCAGATAGCCCTCCGGGTCCCTGAGCGCTACAGACTGGCCGGCCTCCAGGCTGTGGGCCTGCAGGTCGTTGACATCGAGGCAGATAGGTATCGGCCACAAGAGGCCGTTTTGAAGCCGCATGCGGTCTAAAACGGATTCATAGTCAGAACGGGTCATAAATCCTGTCAGTGGTGAAAAGGCGCCGGTTGTCAGCAGCTCGAGATCGCACAGCTGGCGGTCATTTAACGTAATGTCCGGCAGATTCATGGCGATTTCTTTGAGCATGGCGGCCCGCTGTTCATCGACGATCAGGTTTACCAGCGAGCCGCCGTGGGGTGTTCCCCCGGTGTTGTCGTTCATCAGCAGTAACTCCTGTATTTATTAAAAACATTCACCGCAGAGCACGCGGAGAGCGCAGAGAAAAACAAATAATAGGCTGGCTTCAGGCTTCGCTCTTCGAGCTACGACCCGACAAGCCGCCAGAAAAGCCGCAAACGGCCAATAAAAATCCTCCGCCTTTGGCGGATAGATTTACTTGCTCTGCATTTTTTTACGATCTGCGGCTAAATAGGGCCTTGCGGAGGCCGTGTTTAAATAATCATTGCCGCATTAGTATTATAAACCATAAATATACAATTTTAAACGCCATCTTGCAATAGGCAATAGCATGGCCAGCATTGAACATTAGGCTTGCGTCTGTCGGCAAAACATTTCATAATCGGCAACACGATGCTTTTTTGTATTCACTACCCGCTTCGCGGCAAAAGATCGAAACTGAAAACAATACCTCTGTGCCCTCAATGTCTCAAGCGAAGCGGGTGGTGAATCTAAGCTACTATTGAAACTAAACCAGGCCATAAAAATTATTACTGCATTAGTAACATGAGTGAACCAGAAGATAAAATTTCTCCACCGCAAATTCTGGCACCGGCCGGCAACCGGGCCGCTTTTCTGGCGGCCCTGGCAGCAGGCGCCGATGCTGTCTATTGCGGGCTGAAGCGCTTTTCCGCCCGCATGGAGGCCAAGAATTTCAGTATCGAGGAGCTGGCGGCGCTGACCGCCCTGGCCCATGAAAACGGCACCCAGGTTTTTGTGACCCTCAACACCCTTCTCAAACCCGGTGACCTGACGGCCACCGGCCAACTGCTGGAAATGCTGGAACGCTCGGTCCGACCCGATGCGGTCATCATCCAGGACCTGGCAGTGGTGCCCCTGGTCAAACAAACGGGGTTTTCCGGACAGGTGCACCTGTCAACCCTGGCCAACGCGAGTTTTTCCCGGGCCTTGCAGGTCGTCGGCCGCAGCCTGGGGGTGAACCGGGTGGTGCTGCCCCGGGAGTTGAACGTCGATGAACTGAGGAGCCTGTCTGCGGCGTGCCCGCCGGGACTGGATTTGGAGGTGTTTATCCACGGGGCGCTTTGCTACGGGGTTTCCGGGAGATGTTACTGGAGCAGTTACCTGGGCGGCAAGAGCGGGTTGCGGGGGCGTTGTGTCCAGCCCTGCCGCCGTCAGTATCTCCAGAACAACCAGACCCATCGCTATTTCTCGTGCCAGGATTTGAGCGTTGATGTGCTGGCCAAGGTGCTTTTGACAATACCGCGGGTGCGTACCTGGAAAATCGAAGGCCGCAAAAAAGGCCCCCATTACGTTTATTATACCGTCAGCGGTTACCGGATGCTCAGGGACCATGGCGGTGATGCAAAAATGAAAAAAAGTGCCCTGCAGCTGCTGGCCCAGGCCCTGGGCCGCACCGGGACCCATTACTTTTTTTTGCCGCAGCGACCGCAGAATCCTGTCGATATTTCCGGGCAAACCGGCTCGGGCCTGCTGGTGGGTCGGATCAAGGGCAGCGGACATAACCCCTATTTTATCCCGCGCCAGGAGCTGCTGCCGGGCGATGTGCTGCGTATCGGTTATGAAGACGAAACCGGACATACCATTAAGCGCATCACCCGATCCGTTCCCAAGGCCGGCCGCCTGCACGTGGTTCCGGCATCAAAAAAGCCGATTGCCCGGGGAGCGCCGGTTTTTTTGACCGACCGGCGTGAAAAAGCACTGGCGGAGCGCATCGACGGGCTGGAAGAAAAAATGGCCCGGATTCCTCAGGTCGGGCACCGGGATTCCAGTTTCCGGTTCCGGCCGCCGTCAGGACGCAGCGCCAAGATCAAAGCGGCGGAATTGACCGTCTATCGCCGGGTGCCCGGCTCCGTCCCCCGGGAACCGTTCGGGCTCTGGCTGTCGGATCGCGCTGTGCGCCAGGTGAGCGGCAAAACCGGCAGCCGGGCCTGGTGGTGGCTGCCGCCGGTGATCTGGCCGGAAAATGAAAGCGAGATGATTACCCTCGTGGAGAGGGCCGCGGGGCAGGGGTCACGCCATTTCGTGTTGAACCAGCCCTGGCAGATCGGCCTGTTTAAAAAGCAACAAGATCTTGATTTCTGGGCCGGTCCCTTCTGTAACCTGGCCAATGCGGCGGCGATAGAATGCGTGCGGTCCCTGGGGTTTGCCGGCGCTTTCGTCAGCCCGGAGCTTGGGCGCGATGACTACCTGCAATTGCCGGCAAGCAGTCTGTTACCCCTGGGAATTGTAGTCGCCGGAAACTGGCCGTTATGCATATCGCGCAGCCTGGCCGGGGAAATGAAACCGGAGCGGCTATTTTCCAGTCCCCGTGGAGAACAGGCCTGGGTCTCGAAACACGGCAGCGACTACTGGGTTTATCCAGGCTGGCAAATGGACCTGGAAAAGCATACAAGATCATTGCAAAATGCGGGCTATAAACTCTTGGCCCGTTTAGTGGAGCCGGTGCCCAAAAAAGTAAAGCTTAAAAAGCGGCCGGGGTTGTGGAACTGGGATGTTGCGCTTAGGTGAAAAAAGGACAAAAGCGATGAGACTGGCAGGCTATGAGGCCAGAAAGCTTGATGGCAAAGAGGGCTGGCAGGCTATGAGGCTGAAAAGATAGGAAAGGATTTCATCCTTAAAAGCTTCCCAGCTTCCCAGCTTCCTATCCTCCTATCTTTATAGTCGTTTCTTTTTTTACCTTTTGCGGCGCAGGCGGTTCATGGCGAGCCTCAGGCTGGTCTGCATGCGGCCAATGGCCTGGGCCAGCAGGCCGATTTCATCTTTTGATTTGATGTCGATCTTGACGTTTAAATCCCCCAGGCTCATGCGTTCGGCGGCATCGGTCAGCTTCATTATCGGCGTGACAATTGCCCGGGCGGAAAACCACGAAATGGCCCCTACCAGCAGGATCGTACAACCCAGCAAAATCAGGGCGAAATCCTGCACCCGTTTGTAGGCTGCAAAGACTTCATCTTCCTGCTGCATCAGGACTAGGGCCCAGCCGTAATTGGTGCTGCGCACATGACCGAAAGCGGTCTGGCCGCGCTCGGAGTTGAATTTGCCCGTTATTGTCGTCCAGCCCTTCTGGCGGAAGTTGGCGATCAGCGGATGGGCGTTGAGGTTTTTGCGTTTGAGCACATACTGCTTGTTGGGATGGGAGATAACAAAACCCTTTTCGTCAACCAAAAAGGCATAGCCGGTTTTACCCTGGTGCCAGGTGGCGATGTTCTTGGACAGTTCACCGATGGTCATGGCGGCAGCTATGACGCCCACCAGGCGGTTTTTGGATTTAATGGGAACCGCGAGCACCAGTGCCGGCTTTTTAGAGGTTTTGCCCACCAGGGTTTGCCAGCTGACCTTTTTGCCGTTGACAATGTCTTTGAAATACTGGCGGTCGGAGTAATCTTTTAACGGCCGGTTGTCGTTGCGGGCCACATTGATGCCGTCGGGCCCCACGGTGAAAACCAGGTACATCCAGGGATATTCCTTTTGAATGGCTTTTAAGACCGCCTCCTGGGCCTGCCGATCCATGCTGATGATTTCGGGCAGTTGCGCCGCCATGCGCAGAACGGAAACATTGCTGTCAATCCAGCTGTCGACCTGGTCAGCTATGCCGCTGGCCGTTTGTGCCATGAGTGTCTCCGTATTGATGCGAACACGTGTGTTGGTTTCCTTTAAGGTGATGCCCCAGAATATGGCAAAGGGAAGCAGACTGACAATCAGCATGACGATGATGATTTTTGTGAACATGCCGAAGCGGATCTTTTGTTCGCTCGAAAACACAGGGGCTTCTTTTACAGATGCAGTGGCACTGGCGGCAGGGGCCGGGGGTGGCCGACGGCCGGTATCCGGCGGCGCTTGAGGCGGTGTGTGCAGTGCCTGCGATGCAGCAGCCGTTTCCGACGGCCGATTGATTTCCGGTGAGCGGGGAGAAGGTTCCACCGCCGGAGCCGGTCGGGTGACTACAATGATATTGCCGCAGGTTTTGCATCGCACCTTGGCTTTTTCGCTTCTCATTTTCGTGTCATCGATGCGATATTTTTTTCCGCACGTATCACAGGTGATATCCATCATGGTTTGAACTCCTTGGCCTTAGCTGCGTTTTTGATTGAGGATTGCAATCATGAATTTCTTAAACTGAATCCGTGTGTCTTCGTCCGGGATTTCCATGGATAGATGGGTAATCAAATCGGCGGCTTGATGAATGGGAATCGCAGAAAAAGTTAGCTGCAAATCTTCGGCAGCATCCTCGATCAGGATCTCGGCGATGGGGCCGATGGCCCTGGACAGGCTGATTCTAAGTGATTCCATGAAGATTTCGTCAAGAACAGGGATGTCTTTCTGAATCGGCTCAATAAGCCCCTGGTCCAATAGCCGGGACAGCGTGTTTTTAAAGGCGGCATTTTCCATGTCTACCTCTTCGGCGAGCTGAAACAGGCTTTTGGTTTCTTCGATGGCAATAAGCAGGCGGATCATGTCCGCATCCAGGGAAACCTGCTCGTTACCCTTGCGGAATACTTTGCGGTAATATACGTCCGGCCGATTTGCCCAATTACTGTCCATGGGGAACCCACATAAGGTTAAAGGTAAAAAGTTCAAGGCAAACCGCCCTCGGCGGGCCATAAGGCCAGGAGGCCAGAAAGCTTAAATAAGGATTGTATCCTTTAAAAAGCCTCATAGCTTTATTGCCTTCCAGCCGCCTATCGTTTTTTTGGTACAGGGTTCAAGGTACAAGGATTAACCTTGATGAACCTTAAAAAAAGCTGATTCCTGATTTTAGTTCTTTTTTTAATATTTATCATAATATTTGCTACTTGCCAAGCTGCACAGCGTTAACCTCAACGTTGCAACAGTAAGGTTAAGTTGATTTCGTTTTTTCCTCCAACTCTTTTTTGAGTTTTTTTTCCATTTCAGCAAAAAGATCTTTTTTCTTTTGTTCCTGCCTGGCCTGAAAGGATTCCATTTTTTGGACGAAAGCTTTGCGCGTGTCCTGGAATTTTTTCAGCTCCGCATCCAGCTTGTTCTCCTCCTGCCCCCGGGGGATGTCTTCTATCTTCAAATGATCCCGAATGAACAGCCGTGAACCGTAGCCGCCCCCCACCGCTTCGATGATCCCCAGCTCTTCAAGCCGGCGGCAGGTAAAGCCACCCGGTTCGGCGGCCGTATTCAGGGTGTGACACAGCTCCTCAACAGTGGGAGGACGGGAGTTGAGATGTTCAAAAACACGGATACCGGCAACAAAAAGATGCGCCCTGGAATAAAAGTCTCTTTTGTTATCCATAATTACCCTGTAATGGATTGAATCGATTTTAGTATTATTGGACACGGATTAAGCTATGTACCTGGCGGAAGGGTCTCATCCGGGCATACGAAAGTGCCCACACTGCCTGTGTCCCTTAGCCTTTCGCCTATATTTTTCTTCGTTATTCTGTGTCTGAGCGTCGCGGTCACCACTTGACATCCGGGTACAAGCAGAGTAACATTTCTTTCAAATTTGTCAAGATTCGGATAGTCGGCTATGCTTGAAGCGGGTGCTAATTCGCTTCCACAACCAATCCGTACCACCACAGCTATGCAGGGAGGTCGATATGACTGAAATTGTTGATTTAAAGGCAAGACAAATTATGGACTCAAGGGGAAATCCCACCGTTGAAGTTGATGTGTACTTGGCCTGCGGGGCTATGGGGCGGGCCGCTGTGCCTTCCGGCGCATCCACCGGCAAACGCGAAGCGCTGGAGCTCAGGGACAAACGTTCCAAGCGGTTCGGTGGTAAGGGGGTAACCCGGGCGGTGAAAAATGTGCTCAGTGTGATTGCTCCTGCAGTTCGGGGTATGGATGCCGCCGACCAGGTGGAGCTGGACAAACACATGATTGCCCTGGATGGCACGACCAACAAAGCCAAACTTGGTGCCAATGCCATCCTGGGGGTTTCCATGGCGGCCGCCAGGGCTGCTGCGGATGCTTACGGGTTGCCGTTGTACCGGTACCTGGGTGGTATCAATGCCCGGTATCTGCCGATTCCGATGATGAATATTATCAACGGCGGCATGCACGCGGCCAATAACCTGGATATCCAGGAGTTCATGATCATTCCCTTTGGTGCCAAAACTTTTGCCGAGGCGGTACGGATGGCCGCCGAGACCTTTCACCATTTAAAGTCTATTTTTAAAGAGAAAAAACTGAACACCAGCGTTGGCGATGAAGGAGGGTTCGCACCGGACCTGGAGTCAAACGAAGAGGCCATCAAGTTTATCCTGACGGCCATTAAAAATGCCGGTTACAAAGCGGGCAAAGACATCGGGATCGGGCTGGATGCGGCGGCCAATGAATTTTACAAAAATGGAAAATACGTTCTGGCATCGGAAAAGAAAAGACTGACGGCCGCCAAAATGGTGGACTATTACGAAGATCTCATCGGCCGCTATCCGATTGTTTCCCTTGAAGATGGTCTTGCAGAAGACGATTGGGACGGCTGGAAGCTGATGACTGACCAGCTGGAAGGTGCGGTACAGCTTGTGGGAGACGATATTTTTGTGACCAATCCGAAAATTTTCGCCAAGGGCATCGAACAGGGAATTGCCAACTCCATTTTAATCAAGCTCAACCAGATTGGAACGGTCACCGAAACCCTGAATACCATCCAGATGGCCGAACAGGTGGGATACACCACGGTGGTCTCCCACCGTTCCGGCGAAACCGAGGACACCTTTATCGCCGATCTGGTGGTGGGGGTCAATGGCGGGCAGATCAAGTCCGGGTCCATGTCCCGCAGCGATCGGCTGTCCAAATACAACCAATTGATGCGCATCGAAGAAGAACTCGGCGAAGCGGCCATGTTCGCCGAGGAAGTGCTGTAGCATCTTAATTTTAGGCACTTCTTTTAAGGCACTTTTCGGCTTGTCCGGGTCAGGTTTTATTACCATGAGGCATT
>JAOZSC010000003.1:2398-5917 GCA_029939875.1 Desulfobacterales bacterium | reverse complement strand
GGCCTATGTGCTGGAGGGCCCCCACATCCTGGGATTGATGGTTGACAGGCTCGGTGCGGCTGAAAGCCTTTTCGTTTCCCAGAAACTGATTTTCCACCGGGTTGGATCGCCGGCGCAGACTGCGGCGGCTTCTGAAAAAACCAGCATCGCAACGGATAACGCCGGTGCCGGCCTGTCCTCTGAAGTGACGCCCCCGATCCCGGCCAGTGATCCGTCACCGGAAATGCTGGAGCTTGACGAATCTGTGCGGTACATCTTTCCAAGAGCATTCCGTTCGGATGCCAAATCCCTCGTTTCTGAACGGATCTATGTTTTTGCCGCCGGACGAACCCTGACCATCATTGACGGGTATATCGTGGATGATGCCGGGAACCAGTTCGAGCTTTATAAAGACCTGCTGCTCAACCGTTCACGTCCGGGGCTTTGTGACAGGCTCACCTGGCTGGGGGTGGATGTGTCCGTATCCAGCCTGGGCCGTTTCGAGGGCAAAATCGCTTTTGTGGTAGGGGCCGATTACCCGGATGAAACGGTACCCCAGGTGTGGGTTGATAAGGAAACCTTGCTGCCCATGCGCTGGATCATCCAGGCGGGTAGTGGTGGGTCCGGTACGGGCAGCCTGGAGGTTCGTTATCTGGACTGGTGGCGAATCGGCAAAATCCGGTACCCGTCACGCATTGAATTTTACCAGGATGGAAACCTGGTGCGCGAAAGCCGGGCCATCGATCTTAAGGAAAATGTCCGGTTTTCCGAGGCGCTCTTTGACGTCGATTACCTGCAGACCGTTTATCTCCGGCAGGTCGCATCGCCTGCTGAAGAAGAACAGCCCGGGCAGTCCAGCGAAGTCCAGAAAGCCATCCAGGAGTTTCAAAATTTATTCGATTAAGAGGGGGGTCTTTTTTTGATGCGGATAGATAAAACCAATATGGAATCACGAGGTAATCCATGGCAGACAATACAAAGTTCATTTTCGTAACCGGAGGTGTGCTGTCGTCCCTCGGCAAAGGTCTGGCTTCGGCCGCCATTGGCGCTTTGCTTGAAAGCAGGGGGCTGACGGTGACCCTCCAGAAATTGGACCCCTATATTAACGTCGATCCGGGTACGATGAATCCTTTTCAGCACGGAGAAGTATTCGTTACCGATGACGGTTCTGAAACGGACCTGGATCTCGGACATTACGAACGTTTTACCCACGCCAAGCTGGGCCGCAACAACAATTTCACCACCGGAAAAATATATCATTCGGTCATTACCAAAGAACGGCGGGGGGATTATCTGGGCGGAACGGTCCAGGTGATTCCGCACATTACCGACGAGATCAAGCAGAGCATCCACCTGGCTGCCAACGGTGTGGACATCGTTATTGTCGAAATCGGCGGTACGATCGGTGATATCGAGAGCCTGCCCTTTCAGGAGGCCATCCGCCAGTTCCAGACCGATGTGGGCAAGGAAAATGTGCTTTACATTCACCTGACCCTGGTGCCGTATATCGAGACCGCAGGTGAGGTGAAAACAAAACCAACCCAGCACAGTGTCAAGGAGCTGCGCAGCATCGGTATCCAGCCTGACATCCTGTTGTGCCGTACAGACCGGTATTTGTCGAAGGAAATCAAGTCCAAGATCGCGCTTTTTTGCAATGTGAGCATCGATGCCGTGGTTACCGCCAAGGATGTGGAATGCATCTACGAGGTGCCGCTGGTGTTCCACAAGGAAGGGCTGGACAGCAAGATTATCGAATTGCTCAATATCTGGACCCGGGCCCCGCGACTGGAAGCCTGGGAGGAGTTGGTCGGCAAGTTCCAGTCGCCGAAGCACTCTGTGACCATCGCCATTGTCGGCAAATATGTTGACCTCACCGAATCCTATAAGAGCCTGAACGAAGCCCTGTATCATGGCGGCGTCGGCAACGATGCCCGTGTTAAGCTTACGTTCGTGGATTCCGAGAAGCTGGAGGAAGACAATTGCGACGACCTGCTGGAAGGAGCCGACGGCATCCTGGTCCCCGGCGGTTTCGGCACTCGCGGCATCGAGGGGAAAATATACGCGGCCCGCTATGCCCGTACAAATAAAATACCATATTTCGGGATCTGCCTGGGAATGCAGATTGCAGTTATTGAGTTTGCCCGCCACGTGGCAGGTCTGACGGAGGCCCACAGCTCGGAATTCAATGAATTGACACCAGATCCGGTAATTTATCTGATGCTGGAATGGTTTGATGAACGCACCGGCACCACCCAGCGCCGGGATGAATCCTCTGATAAAGGGGCTACCATGCGCCTGGGTGCCTATCCCTGTCATCTGGTAAAAGACACGCTTGCTTTCCGGGCTTACGGGAAGAAAGAAATATCCGAGCGTCACCGCCACCGCTATGAATTTAACAATGACTACACAGACCGGTTAACCGAAAGCGGTCTGGTGATCAGCGGCACCTCCCCTAACGGCGACCTGGTGGAGATCATTGAGATCAAAGATCATCCCTGGTTCCTCGGATGCCAGTTCCACCCGGAATTCAAATCGCGCCCCATGGACCCGCACCCGCTGTTCAGGGATTTTATCGAGGCCGCGCTAAGCGCAAAGGGCAGAGCGCAGAGCGCAGAGCGCAAAGGGCAGAGCGCATAGGAAGTGCCTTGTTCGAACTTTAGTTATTTTTTCCCCGCCCGCGCCTTCAGCTCCTTCTCGACGAGTGCCTCCATATTCTGCATGCTGCGGTTGTGCACGCGTCTGTCGTTGATAAAAACCGTGGGTGTTCCGCGCACGCCGAGTTTTTTGCCTTCCTGGTAGTCCTGACGGATGTGGTTCATGATGGCCGGGTTTTTTTTCTGAGCTTCAAATTTTGCCTCATCCAGGCCAACTGTACGGACGATTTCCTTGATTTTGGCATCGCTGAGCTGGTTATAGTTTTTAAACAGCGCATCGTGAAACTCCCAGAATTTCTGCTGGCGGGCAGCCGCCAAGGCCGCCACGGCGGCTTTTAGCGAGAAGCGGTGATTGGGGATGGGGAAATTCTTAAAAACCAGTTTCACGTCGTGGGGGTATTTCTCGCGCACCTGCTCGAGTTGAAGCGCCAGCTTCGCACAGTAAGGTCATTGAAAGTCACTGAACACCGCGATGACCACCGGCGCTTGCGCAGGGCCCTTGAAAGGCGCCCCCAGAGTGTTAATGGGCCGGATGAAATCCAGCGTGATGATTTCCACAGTTTTGTTGCTACGGCTGACGGCAAACAGTTGTTCCCCTCTGGGGCCGATTCTGATCTGATCAACGTGAGAGCCTACCGGGACAGTATCTTTCAGGCTGCCGTTGGTGCCGTAAATTAAGACCCTACCGTCATCAGTGAGTACATATAGGGTCCGTCCGTCAGTGGAAACTGCCATGTCCAGCGGAATTGCATCGGTTTTGAGTGTGTGTTGGATGTTCCATTCCACGGTGGCCCGGGCCGGGGGGGCTGTGGCGAAAAGGATCACAAGCAGCAGGAGCAGGTACGATGTCTTGAAGCAGACTGATTTCATGGCAATTGTCCTCCGT
>JAOZSC010000003.1:0-2298 GCA_029939875.1 Desulfobacterales bacterium | reverse complement strand
GTGAACTCCTCCATGGTTTTGCGGGCGCAGTCCGGGCAGTAACTGGATGTGATATCCACACCGGCGTGATTATGGATAAAGCGTTCGATTCGAACTTTAGGCACTCTGTTCTTAGGCACTTCTTTTCAGGAGCTTCCGTTTTGCTGCTGGACGATAAATTCACCGATTTTTTCAGCCGAACGGCCAAATAGTTCTGAGATCTCCAGCAGTTCCATAAAATGATCGTCCCAGGCAATGCTGTTTTCCTGGACAATGCTTTTAATGTGTTCGTATTTGCCTCCCAGTGCCTTTATCCTGGCGTCCAGGGGCACCGTTGCTTTAAAACCGATATGCAGCAGCACCAGGTATCCGATTAGGCCGGTGCTGGTGTCCGAGGCAGTCAACACCGGGATGACCAGGATACTGCGGTTATCTTTGCGGCCTTTGCCGATGTATACGTTGCCCTGTTTTACAATGATGCGCTTGGTCCCTTTCAGGCGGTTGTCGGTTTCCACCCGGGAAGGTACGGAAGCCACGGCTCCTCGCTTGCTGATGACCTCGATGGTGGCGTTTTCCGAAGGTTCCCCAAGGGCATCCAGGCCCCCAATACGGTAGACCGTAGCCCCTTCGATGCGCGCGATGATGCGCTGGAGATTTTTCAGCACGATGACATTGATGTTGGTCAACTGGGAAATCGAAAATCGCTCTTTTGAGAGGGTGTCAAAGAGGATGCCCTCCAGGCGTTCACTGATGCGGCTGGTTCCCACGGTAACTGTTTTGGCCTGATGCTTGATGGCATCTACCGGACGCGCCATGGCGCTGATGGCTTCGGACAGGCTGCGGAAAAGCGTGTTGAGCATGTTGACTGCCGTGCCCTTGCAGTTAAAGTCGAGTTCAAAATCCGATACCGGCAGGCGGCCGGAAAGGTACTTGAGCAGCAGGGTCAGATCGGAGACAGCCTCTGTGCCCACGGCCACCGGCAACTGCCGGGAGGCTCTTTTTTTACGGAAATTGCCGTAAAATTTAGCAATTTTTTCCCGGAATGTCTTTTCAAGTATGATTTCGTATACATCCAGTCCCCCGAGGGTATAATCCTCCATTGTTTTTTTTATTTCTTCCTGGAAGTCGTATAAAAATCGGGAACCCTCGTTGATGGCAAGCGCGGCATAGTATCCCCAGATGTGTCCGACCAAGGTGTTCAGGACCGGGGCGAGATGTTCGCTGACTGCTGGCACGTGGAAGACGGACTCGGCATGGGCATCGAAGCGGTCTTCTCCCTGGTTGGCAATGACGATGGGGGTGGCCTTGTGGGCTTTAAATATGGCGGTATCTTTGATGATGTCCCCGATGACCGTGTTGCGCGTACCGGCAGCGCAAATAATGATCAGCGGTTCCGAAGACAGATCAATGTGTTTTTTGTCTTCCACAAAATCCGATGAAATGGTCTTGTAGCACAGTTCGCTGAGTTTGATGCGAATCTCATCGGCGGAAGCCTTGTTGGGTCCGCTGCCCACCGCCGCCCAATAGGTTTTGGTAACGGCCAGTTTTGTAGCCGAGGCCTTGATGGCATCTTTCATGGCCAGGACCGTGCGCATGTGGTCAGGAAGCTCAAGTAACTGTTTGATTTCGTGGGTAACAAATTCGGCGTTGCGACGCTTTTGTACGGTGGCGATATATAACCCCAGCAGGGCGCCGGCTACGATCTGGGAATAAAAGGCCTTGGTAGAGGCCACGGACATTTCAATGTCGCGTCCGCTGCTGGTGTACATAACGCCGTCGACTTTGAAGGTGATGTCGGAATCCCTGCGGTTGACAATAGCCAGGGTGTAAGCTCCGCGCTGTTTTACCATGTCCACGGTGCGATTGGTGTCGGTGGTGGTACCCGACTGGCTGATGGCGATCACCAGGGCGTCAGCCATGGAGTCGGGGGCATCTTGTTCACTTAATTGAAACCCGCTGAACTCCGAGGCTTTCAGTGCATCGATGCGATAGGCCGAATTGTCCAGGTAGTAACCGAGAATGTTGGAACAGGCCAGGGCGGCCACGCCGGCGGTGCCCTGGCCGATGAAAAAAATGCGTTTGATCTGATCAGCGGCCAGGGCTTTTCGAATGCCCGGCGTTATGACGCTGTCGCCAAGACTGATAATATAATGCCCATCGCTTTGGGGCGCAATCTTCCAGCGATTTTGCAGGGTTTTTTCCACGGAAGCCGGCGATTCCGAAATTTCTTTTAAAAAATAATGGGGGTAGTGCTGACGGTCGATATCCCGGGAGGTAATGGCGGTTTGCTTGATGTCTTTTTCTTCGAGTTCCAGCCGG
>JAOZSC010000163.1 GCA_029939875.1 Desulfobacterales bacterium | reverse complement strand
TAGTGAAGCTGTGCCTCAGACGCCATACACTTTTCCCGCGTCGTAACAAGCATGCTTTTCCCAGATGCACCACTCAGGCTAAACTCCTCCATTTCTCTTAAGTTCAAACCCTACTATCAAAATTACAGGTCTATATAAGTGGTTCCTCGCTATTTCGTGTGGGTGCCGGTTAAATTTACCAATACGAAACAGCGAGGAGCCATATAAGTCAGCATCACCTCTTGCCGCGGGGCATCAACACCATCCGGTGATAATGGACTTGACAAATAAGGTAGTAGGCTTATAGTTAGATATCTAGTATTTATATTATTTAACCCGGAGGCAAAAATGACATTTGATCCCAAAGACAGTCTGGGGTTTCAATGTGTTCAGACTTACAAAGCGTTTGAAAAAGCACTGGCTGAAAGGCTGAAAGGATCAAGTATCAGCCCGACGCAGTTTATTGCACTGGCCCATCTGGTGGCGCTTGGATCCATGCCGCAAAATCAGTTGGCGAATCACCTGTCCATTGCGTCGGCATCGATGGTCAGCCTGGTGGACCGTCTCGAGCGAGACGGCTGGGTGCGCCGCGAACCGAATGCGAGTGACCGGAGGGTTAAACAACTGGTGGTGACAAAAAAAGCCCGTAGTGTTTGGAAAGATCTTTCTGTCTATTCCGAGGCCCTTGTCCGGCAGGCCTATAAAGGGGTTGACCCGCAGAAAATTTTGATCACACAGCAGACTTTAGAGGAACTGCGGACAAATCTGGCTGGGTCTAAACCGTGATATGCAGTCAATCAAGTGGGGACACATAATAGTCTGTGCATTTATTCTTGATAGGATTACAATAAACATTTATATTCCATTTTAGCGATATAAAAACCCCTTATGTGGCCAGTCTGAAGGATAATATGCGACACTGGCTGGAGGAAAATGTCGAGCTTTTGGCGCTGTTGGCAGGACTACCGAAAATCGCAGGGTAACCATCTGCGGGAAATAATTTTTTTATCTCATTATATTGTTATATGGCGAAATAAGAATTAAGAGGAATTATTATGAATTATCGATTTTATATTTTCACTGTTTTAATTCTCATTACCACCTGGACAGGAACAGGATCAGCAGCGACGATTACCGATCTGCTGGATGCCGCCGCTCACCAACCCAATGTAGAGCTCAGTGAGCTAACAGTACAGGAAGGAAACCTGCGTGCAGCAGCGGCTTCTGCCGCCCTCTATCCAAAAATCGATCTTTTCGGCAAGGTCGAGAGCTATAACTCGCCCACCAATCTCCGCCCCATGGCCCCCACGGAGGTCAATGTGGCGGCCGGTGATGCCCTGCCGTTCTCGCGGAATATCGCCCGCTACGGCCTCTCTTTTCAGGCGCCGATCTATATCGCCAGGATTTACCGCCTGCGGGAGAAATTGAAACTCCTGACCCAAAAAAGCACCATCGCTCACCGGATTAACCTGGTGAGCCGAGAGGCGGCGGTAATCTCCCTAAACAGCGCCTACCACTATCTGGATCACCTGAATCAGGCTGTGGATGCCCGGCTCAAATCCCTGGCCAGGACCTATGATGATGTGGCCTTAAAGGTTAAACACGGCCGGACCCCGGAGGCGGAATTGATGAAAATTGATAACTCCATCATTGCGCTTGACGAGCAGGCAAATGATCTGGCGGAAAAGATGCTTAATGTTCAGCGGGATCTGAAAAAATTGACCAACCTGAGTGTCTCCGGTCCGGTGGCCATGGATGTGGCCGCCACCCCTGTGGGCCCCGGCCTCATTGGCGTCAAGCTCCAGAAAATCGAGGTGGCGGCCCAAAAAAAAGAAGTGGAGCGGGTCCATGCCCGCCGGCTTCCCACGGTAATGCTGTTTGGCAGCTTATCCGGAAACGATGGCGAGGCGTATAATACCGATAGCCATATCTTCCGTTCCTATAATTCTGTCGGGGTTGGGCTGACCCTGCCGCTTTTCGACAAAACCCTGAATACTGATGAAGATATTGCCCGGGTTCAGGTCAAGAAAGCGGTTAAAAAATTGAAGGATGCCGAAATCACGCTTACCGCCCTGGAAAAAAATCTTAAGGGGCGGCTGCCGATTGTCGAAAAATCCCGCCAACTGGCCGGAAAATCCGTTAAGAACAATACCCAATTATTAAAAATCGCCCGGGTTTCCTATGACTCGGGACGCACCACCACCGAGGAGTATCTGCGCTATGAGGCCCAGGTGCTGTCCGCCCAGGCCGATTTCGCCCGGGCCGTTGACGCCAAATGGCAGATTCTGACCCAACAGGCCGTTCTCTACGGCACCGATCTAAGAGGAGTTGTCAAATGAAAAAGATTATTGTCATCGTTTTAGTGCTTATTCTGGCCGGAAGTGCGATCCGGCTGCTTAAAAAAAGAAAGGCAGATTTAACCCAGGCCCCGGTCGCCGCTGTTCTGCCGGTGGTAGTGGATATCGCTCACCTGAAATCAACACCTGTGGCCCTGACCCTGCCGGCCATGGGCCTGGTGGCCTCTGATCTCTCCACCACCTTGTCTACCAAAGTCAGCGGTCGGATTACCCATGTGTATAAACAGGAAGGTGACCCCATCCAAAAGGGCGACAAACTGGCCCGTATTGATGCCAGTGACCTCACCGCCAAAAAGGAGGGCCTGCGCCTGAAAGTAGAGGGGATTGGTTTCCAGATCGCCGGTATCCTGGAAAACATCAAGGCTCTGGAGACATCGCTGGCCGCAGCCCGGGAGACCCATGCCCGTACCCTGGAATTATTGGCGGTCAAGGGCGCTTCTGAAGAACAGTCCCGCCGGGAGGAGGCAGGCATTGCCGCTATTATTGCCAAAATTTCAGCGGCGAAAAACAGTATCTCTACCCTGAAGAAGAGCAAAGCCACGCTGAAACAGAATATGAAGGAGATTGATTCTCTCCTTGTTTATACGATGATTACCGCCCCAATTGACGGGACCCTGAGTAAACGGCTGGTGATGGCCGGCGATCTGGCCATGCCCGGCAAGACCCTGTTTAAGATTGCCGCCCGTACCGGCCGCTACGTCAACCTGTCACTGCCCGACACCATCCATCCCGCAGAGATTATTTTCAAGGGCAAAAAACTGCCGTTAACCGCCAAGAACGAGGCCGGCAATACCGGCCTGGCCCAGTATATCGCCCCCCTGCCCGATGATGACAAACTGGTGGAAGGCCAATACCTCAATGTCCGGGTCGTCGTCTATGAAAATCGGGATGTTCTGGTGCCGGTGGACGGCCTGCTCTCAGTAGGCGGGAACTCCTTTGTTTTTACCTATGCGCAAAGTAAGGCTGTAAAGACTCCCGTCGATATTATCGCCCGCGGTCAGGAGGGGGTGGTTGTCCGGCCTGATCTGAGCGGCAAAACCATTCTCCTTGCCAAACCGGATATCCTTTTGCGGGCCGCCTCCGGAGCACCTGTTTTGGCGGCAGAGAAAATCGGGCTGAAAATGGAGGATGCAAACAATGGCTGAATCCGTTGATAAAAAGGGGCTGTTTGATTTCTTTTATTCCAGGCCGTATTTATTATACAGTATTATTGCCGCTTTTTTTGTTCTTGGTATCTATGGCCTTAAAACAATGCCCAAGAATCTGTTTCCTGATTCCGACCGGCCCACGGTTATTGTGATGACCCAGGTGCCGGGCGCCACGCCCAACGTGGTGGCGGCCACGGTGTCCAAGCCCATTGAGATGGAACTTTCCTCTCTTTCCCTGATCCGCCAGGTAAGTTCCACCAATATTGCAGGGATGTCCATTGTGACCGCCGAGTTCGAGTATGAAAAAGGGCTGGATCCCGCGGCGGTGGATGTCAATAACGCCATCAACAAGGTACGGGCCAAACTGCCCATGGGCACCAATCCGTCTATCTATACATCAGGGGCCTTTACCCTTCCGGCGGATGTTTTTGCCCTGTCGCCTAAAAATGACAATCTGACTATTGCCGATGTTCGTAAACTGGTGGATAGTGACATTAAACCGGCTTTGCTCCGAAATTCCGCTATCGGTAATGTGGAGGTTTTCGGCGGCTGGCAGTCGGCCATCACCATCAAGGTGGATCCCTTTAAGGCCAAATCTCACGGCGTGGCCCTGAATAAGATCGCCGCTACCATCCGGGCTCTGGATCGGGATGTGCCGGTGGGTTTTTCCAAGGGCAGGGAATCCTTTTATACCATTACGTTTTACGGTGAACGGGATCGGGTGGAGACGCTGCGGAATCTTTCTCTGGCGCCCAATGTCCGTTTAAGTGATTGCGCCACCGTTCAATGGGACAGCCAGACCCGGTTTTCCGGCTATCTCGGTAACGGTAAACCGGCCATTGCCGTGGCCATTCAGCGGGCCCCCGGGGGGTCGGTACTGGCCACCTCCAAGGCCGGACGAATGGAAATTAAAAAGCTGAAGGCCCGGTACCGGAATATTGACTTTGAACTAACCGATACCCAGCGCATTCTGATTGAAACGGCCAACGAAAATATGCTCTCCGCTCTGCGGGATGCTATCCTCTTCACCCTTCTGGTCATTCTTGTTTTTCTGGGTAATTTCCGGGCGATCATCGCCGCCCTGGCATCCATTCCCATGGTTTTTTTCGCCACCATCGCCATCCGCTGGCTGCTTGGCGGTGACTTGAATATTGTGGTCTACACCGCCATCATTCTGGCGCTGGGGATGCTGGTGGATGATGCCGTTGTGGTGCTGGAAAATATTGAGCGCCATCTGAAGGAGATGAAAGAGGGACTGCAAAACGCCATTATTCACGGTACCAAGGAGGTTATCGGGCCGGTCTTTGCCGGCACCGTGGCCACCATCGCCATCATGTTTCCGTTTCTCTATGTGGGGGATTTCCCCCAGCAGATTTTTCGACAATTGATCACCACCCTGATTATTGCCCTTCTGGCCTCCTATTTTCTTTCCATCACGTTTATCCCCAGCCTCTGTTTTTATCTTTACCGTAAGGGGCATCAAAAAATGAGGGTGGAGATCTGGCTGGAAAAGCTTTATGAAAACACCTTTGGCCGTCTCATCTCTCCCTATGTCTCGATCTTGAAATTTTCCCATGGCGGGGGCCGCTGGTCGATCCTCCGGCGGATAATGATGACGATGATAGTGATTATAATTCTGGTCTTCAGCCTCAAAAATGTGATGCCCATTATCGGCAAGGATCTCATGCCGCCCATGGACACCGGCATCATCAAGGCCCATGTCAAGTTTTCCGCCAATGAAACGGTGGATCAGGCGGAAAATCGTCTTCAGCCGTTTATCAAATGGCTTCACAATCAGCCCGAGGTCGTGATGAGCTCCATCACCTTTGGCTCCGAGCCGGGTGTTCTCTCCCTCGGTTCCGGCTCACTGCCCTCCGAGGCCAGGATGACCATCAACTGCGTCAACCGATTTCAGCGGAAAAAGAACATCTGGCGGATCGAGGACGATATCCGAAACAAATTGATGGGGATGAAAAATGTCAAGGCTGCCGACGTCTATGATTTCGGGGCCACGCCCATGAGCAGTATCAAGGCCCCGGTGGATACCCGGCTTTATGCCGAGGATTACCATATCCTGCCGGCGGCCGCCCGAAAAGTGTCGGCGGCCATGAATAAGGTCAAGGGCCTTACCTCGGTTAACACAAGTTGGGACAATGATTTTACCGAGGCCCGTCTGGAGATCGATACCAACAGGGCACTGGCCTACGGCATGACCCCGGTGGGAATTGCTGCCCAACTGCCCCTGGCCGGCATCCCGGTGGCGCTGTCCGGCAATCTGGTCTCCATGGATACTCAGTTTGTGCGCCTCTATTTCGATAATGGCTTTGACGGCAAGCTGGAAAATCTGGCTCTCATCCCCATTCAGACGGCCAAGGGCCCGGTGCCTCTTTCCACCCTGGCTAAGATTACCTATGGGTTCACCGCTAATAAAATCGAACGCAGCCGGATGCTGTACTCCCTTGATGTCTCAGGATATCGCCGCACCCGGCCCATCTCCATCATCACCGCCGACACGGTAAAGGCGGTGAAGCAGGCACAGATCAAGGGTGTCAAAATCGATCAACAGGGCGATATCTTCCAGATGAAGGATAGCTTCAAGCGTATTATTAAAGCCATCAGTATCGGCATTGTCCTTTTGCTTTTGTGTCTGGTGGCTATCTACCAGTCCACCCGCATGGCCATTGTCATGATCCTGGTGCTGCCGCTGTCCATGATCGGTGCATCCTGGGGCATGCTGGCCTTTAACAAGCCAAGCTGCATGCCCAGCATGGTGGGCATCATGCTGCTCTTCGGCA
>JAOZSC010000162.1 GCA_029939875.1 Desulfobacterales bacterium | reverse complement strand
TCGTTGAAGTTAATGATGGCAAAATTTCGAAATTAACAGGCGTTATCGCAGAGGATCCAGGGGTTCAAGTGACCCGCCATGAAACAGGCGGGTAAAGGGTCACTACATTACCAAGAAAGGAAATATTTATGAACAAAGTCACAAACCTGAAAAAAATCACCCTGTCCTTTCAGGCCGGCACCTCAGCCGATGCCATGGATCTGATGCCGATGAATCCCCGGTTTGAATTCATCTTTGGCCTGTCCCCGGAGGGGATGACCCCGTTTGAATATGAACTGGTGGATCAGCCCGAGGGCCGCGAAGTCTTGCTCCATCTCAACCGGCAGTCGTTGGGAAGTTTTTTCGAACACCTCAACCCACCGCTTTTGGATTTGTTTTCAAACCGCAGCGACGTGCACCTGAAAGCAAGAATCGAGGCTGTCACAGCCGCTAAAAACCGTGAAATCGTCAAGGCCCTGGCAAAAATGGCTGAATACTCCGACAGCGAATGCTCCTGCGGCTGCGACGGCGCAAGTTGTGGGTGCGGCGGTTAATCCATTAGAAAACAGTATCGTGGCTGCGGCCGGGCGCTGCATTGAGCCCGCCGGGCAAAACAACCCTTTTATCGAGGTGATTGAATGAAAAAATCCATCGGCGCGAAAACCCTGGTCTATCCCACACCGGTATTTGTGGTGGGAAGTTACGACCCGGATGGCCGGCCAAATATCATGACGGCTGCCTGGGGGGGAATCTGCTGCTCCAAGCCGCCGTGTGTTGCGATTTCTTTGCGAAAATCCCGCTATTCCTATGAAAATATCGTTGAACGCAAGGCCTTTACTGTCAATATTCCGTCCGAGCAGCATGCAGCAGCAACCGACTATGTTGGCATCGTATCGGGCCGCAACAAGGACAAGTTTGCTGCCACCGGGCTCACCGCGGTAAAAAGCGACCGGGTGGATGCCCCCCTGGTGAAAGAATTTGCCTTTGCCCTGGAATGCAATCTGCTTCAAACCATTGAAATCGGTGTGCATACCCAGTTTATCGGCGAAATCATTGATATCCAGGCCGAAGAAGATATGCTAGGTCCCCAGGGGGCGCCGGACATTGAAATGGTCAAACCCATTTTGTTCGCACCCGAAATGCAGGCCTATTACGGGGTCGGAAATTTTCTGGGGAAAGCCTTTTCCATCGGCAAAACCATATAGGACATTACGCGGGAAAACCACCATGCAACTGCAACCCAACGATGATCTGCGGAATCCTGCCTGGCGGCGCTTAAAATGTGAAGTTATTTTTGCGCGAGCCCTAATGATCACCTGAAGGTCCGCTAAACCGGTGTCAATGAAAATTGTCAATGATCCGACCGAGCAAACCACGGCTGCCACGGACGTTCTATTGGCCCTGGTAGCCGGCGCCGGCCTGTTCTATTTGCACCGACCGGTTCCGCCCAATGGCAATCTGTGGAAAATCGCCATCTGGACAGCGGCCATCGGACTGATCGGTCTGTCTGCAGCCCTGGGAGCAGTAGCCCACGGTTTCGTTTTGTCCCCGGCGGTTCACCGCCGCATCTGGCGGATACTCAACATGGCCCTGGCCCTGGCCGTCAGCCTTTTTGTCGCAGGGGTCGCCTATGATCTGTGGGGACTCAGTATCTCTTCGGCCGTTTTGCCGATCATGCTGGGTGCGGGTCTTGGATTTTACCTGGTCACCCTGCGGTATCCCGGAATTTTTTTCCTTTTTATTGTCTATGAAGCTCTGGCCCTGTCTTTTGCGCTGGGCGCATACTGCCTGCTGGCGATTCGGGGCACATTGCCGGGCGCCGGTCTGATGGCGACCGGTATCCTGATCTCTATAACCGCCGCGCTCATACAGGCAAACAAAACGCTGTCGGTTGCTCTCATCTGGAAATTCGACCATAACGGGATTTATCACCTGGTACAGATGCTCGGACTGGCCGTTTTGTTGCTCGGGCTTCAACGGTCACTGGCGGGTTGAAGATGTGCGGGTAGCGATGGCAGGATTCGTGATGACAAATAAAAACAAACTGTTGCTGAACCTGGAAAACATCACCGATAATCTGCTGGCCGACCTGCGGCTCCTGCAATTTAAAGCGCCGGTCAGCCATGTGTACAACCCCCTGGTATATGCCCGGCCGTGTTACCGGTTGTATCTTCAGCGCTATGGCGCAACCACCCGGGAAATTGTCCTGCTGGGCATGAATCCCGGCCCATGGGGAATGTCCCAGACCGGTGTGCCCTTCGGAGAAATCACGACGGTCAGAGACTGGTTGAATATCCAGGCCCCCGTGGGCACCCCGGAGCGCATACATCCGAAACGTCCGGTTACTGGGTTTGACTGCACCCGCAGTGAAGTCAGCGGGCGACGGTTGTGGGGTTGGGCGCAAAAAACCTTTCAAACGCCCCGGCGCTTTTTTTCACGCTTTTTTGTCGCCAACTATTGTCCTCTGCAGTTTATTGAAGCCGGCGGCCGCAACCGGACACCCAATCAGCTGCCCGCCGATGAGCGCCGGTTGCTGTTTGCCGCCTGCGACCGGGCATTGCGCCGCACCGTTGAACAATTGCAGCCGCGCTATGTCATCGGCGTAGGAAAGTTCGCCACTCAACGTGCCCGGGTGGCGCTGGGCGGTTTTACAGGCACCATCGGCGGCATCACCCACCCCAGCCCGGCCAATCCCAAAGCCAATCGCGGGTGGGAGGTCCTGGTTGAAAAAGAGTTTCACGCGCTTGGAATCCGTCTGTAATGGAAATCCATGCCTGTCGGGGCGGTTGAAAATTCAATGAAAAAATACGCCTGCTATTCACTGTTGCACGGGTTTGCACTGCTGGTCCTGGTTGTGATAGGCGGCTGTCTCGATGTTCAGCACACGCAACCGGCGCCTTCAAGCCACGAAACAACAGCAACAGACGCACACCAGGATGACGATTTTCAGGAAGTCCGGGCGCTGCAAAACGATCTGGCCGCCCTTAACCATTATGCGGATATCGCCGAGGCCCGGCAGGTGGCGCAAACGGCTGTCACTTACTCCCACCGCCTGGCCGAAAAATACGGACTGGTGCGACCGGCGGTTTTGCATAACCTGCTGGTGCGGGTGGGGTTGAAAAAGCGTGGACTTTGCTACCACTGGACCGAGGATCTTCTTAAACGGCTGACGGCACTGGATCTAAAGACCTACCAGTTCCACTGGGGGGTCGCACACCGGGGCAGTGAACTGCGCGAACACAACAGTGTGGTCATAACCGCCCGCCGGCAGGCGTTTGACACTGGAATTCTTTTAGATCCCTGGAGAAATTCAGGTGACCTTTACTGGTCTCCGGTCCGCACCGACCGCTACCCCTGGAAGCAACGACCACCCCATGAATGGTAATTGCTCAGCGATCCAGGAAACCAGACGGCCCGATACATTATTGACCGCAACGCTGTTGTGCGGTATGCACAGGTAGATCCGGACTATACCATCCGCCCGGAACCCGAACACACGCTGGCCGTGCTCAAAGAGCTGCAGACCTGACCGCCTGCCGATAGCCGGCCACGACGGACACACACAGCGGTTAAAACAGGAGCGGCTCCCATGGAATTTAAATCCATCGCCCGGCCGACAGTCATACTGGATCCGGCCAACGGCCTGGCACCGAAAACCATCCCCAACGAAATCCGTTATGATCCGCTGACCGGCAAAACATCACGCATCGGCCACTTTAGAAAGCTCCAGTGGAAAAAACCGGATTTCGATCAGCTCATCGCCGGTACGGAAAAATGGTGCCCATTTTGCCCGGACAAAGTGCTCAAGGCCACTCCCCGCTTTCCACCTGACATTGTCCCCGACGGTCGCATGTCTCTGGGTGACAAGGTGCTGTTTCCCAATATCGCCCCCTATGACCGCCTGAGCGCGGTGGCCACCCTGGGAAGCCGCCATTACATCCCCATGGCCGAAATCGAGCCCCAGCGCATCGCCGATGGGTTTCGACTGGCTCTGAAGTTTTTCCGGCACCTCGATGCCATCGGACACCCCGAATCGGTATATCACCTGATCAGCTGGAATTACATGCCCCCCGCGGGCAGCTCCCTGATCCACCCCCATCTCCAGGTATTTGCCAGCTGTATAGCGCCGAACCGGCTGCGGGAGATGCTGGAAGCCGCCGGAAGATACATGGAAACCAACGGAAACAATTACTGGGATGACCTGCTGCAGACTGAAAAATCCCGGGGCGACCGTTTTCTGGGACGCATCGGCCGCACGGCCTGGCTTAGTGTATATGCCCCGCTCGGCGTTGCCGGCGATGTGATGGCGATGGTCCAGGGGGTGGGCTGCACGCTGGAGCTCAGCGATGATGATCTGCTCGATTTGGCCACGGGACTTACCAAATTAATGGCCGCCTATGACCGGCTGGGTATTTACAGCTTTAACATGAGCTTTTTCCCAGGTGCGCTGACAGACGAACACGCCCGTTTTCACTTGATCTTCTCTCCGCGCACCTATTTTAATCCGACTCTGGGCACACCCGATGTAGCGGCCCTGAAAGGCCTGTATAACGAAAGCGTGTGCATGGGTTTTCCGGAGGAATTTGCTGAAATATTGCGGTCGGAATTTTAAGAACTGCCCCTGGGTATATGGCAAAATCGCCTGCCATTACGAGAATAGACCAAGGATACAATCCTTATTTAAGCTTTCCAGCCTCATAGCTTTCTAACGTTCTGGCCCGCCGCAGGCGGTTTACCTTGAACCCCAAACCTGGAGCCTATTTTTAAAAATGAGCCTTCACAGCCACAACTTTGTTGAAAATTACAGCGGCCTTGTCGGATTCGGTGCAGATCGCAAAACCGATGAGAATACAATTATCTACTATCTTCAAAAATTTTCCGATGACCAGCTCATGTCCATAATCACCAGGCGAATGACAGACACTGAGCTCGAGGAAACCTTTGAGTTGATCAACCGCATTCTTAAAAATCACCTGACAGAATCTGAATACCACAACCTTTTTCTCAAAGATGATCATGACCATTGACGACGGTTAGCTGCTCCCGGCCAACACGTAAGTTCTCAAAAAGTCAGGGTAACTTGCTGTCAATAGAGCGCAATATGTGTTTTGGTTGAGCGTCATTGTCCATTTGGGGAAACAAGCCAACCAAATGGACACCGGGAGCGAAGCCAAAATGGGGCGACTGCAATTCATTGAGAAGTTGCTCTAAACTGACTTAGGTTGGATTCATTAAAAAACGGTGACAGCCCATGCCGGTATTTGAATATACGGCGTTGGACGCCAGGGGCAAAAGTACTTCCGGTATTGTTGATGCCGAGGGAGCCCAGGCAGCCCGCCAAAAATTGCGCGCATCCGGAATTTTTCCGGTGTCCATCAAGGAGACCCAGGAAGCGGCGCCGAAGAAAACGTCTCCCACGTTCACGCTGTCACGCCGGATGAGCCGTGTAAAACCCGTTGAAGTTGCGATGATGACCCAGCAGCTGGCTACCCTGATCGGTGCCGGATTTCCCCTGGTATCGGCTCTGGACGCCCTGATTCCCCAGACCAAGTCCCATGGATTTAAAAAAACCCTGGCCCATCTCAAGGACCTGATCGTGGAAGGCAAAAGTTTTGCCCAGGCGCTGTCGAGGTACCCGTCCGCGTTTTCCCCCCTGTACGTTAACATGGTTCGTGCCGGTGAAACTTCCGGCACCCTTGAAATTGTTCTGGAGCGGCTGGCCGACATTACCGAAAAGCAGCAGGCCTTGGTCAACCGGGTCCAAACAGCCCTGGCCTACCCGGTGTTCATGCTGGCGGTGGGCACCATCGTTCTGTTCGTTCTGTTGACCTATATTGTGCCCAGCATCACCGGGATTTTTTTGGACATGAACCAGGTCCTGCCCGCCCCGACCCGGGCTCTCATATTTTTAAGCGATTTTTTTAAAGCCTACTGGTGGATTATTCTTATTGTCATTGTCGCCGGGTTGATTTTTGTCAACCATGCAAAAAAGACACCCAGGGGGCGCTACTGGGTCGACCGGCTGATGCTGTCATTTCCCGGCATGGGTATTTTAACCCAAAAGCTGGCGGTCGCCCGCTTTGCGCGTACACTTGGTTCGTTGCTGGAAAACGGGGTTTCCATGCTGATTGCGCTTGATATCGTGAAAAACATCGCCGGCAATGTGCTGATTTCCGATGCGGTGGAGACCGCCGCCATCGAGGTGGGAAAAGGCCAGGGGCTGGGTGCGGCGCTGGCCGAAAGCGGTATTTTCCCTGCCCTTTCCATCCAGATGATCCAGGTCGGGGAACACAGTGGAGAGCTGGAAACCATGCTCAACAAAATTGCAGACGTGTTTGAAAAAGAGGTGGAAATCACCATTATGCGCTTCACATCGTACCTGGAACCGGTTATGATTCTG
>JAOZSC010000161.1:1036-6392 GCA_029939875.1 Desulfobacterales bacterium | reverse complement strand
TTCAAAATGGCGCCGCTGCATCATCATTTTGAATTAAAGGGCTGGCCGGAACCGAAGGTAATCGTTCGGTTCTGGATCATTGCCATTGCACTGGCGCTGCTGGCCATGAGCACACTGAAACTTAGATAATTGCATAGGTACAGGGTACAAGGTCCAGGGTGCAGGGTTAATGTATAATTTTAAAGCATTATCATATGAGTTCGCGAGTCATTACGCATGAAACTGAACCATTGAACAACTAACGCCAAATCCTGGCCGCTCCGTCTTCTGCTCAGGCCCTGCCCTCCTGCCAGGAAAGACGGGGCGGCCAGTTTGGACCCATTCGATCCGAGGGTTTGGATGAAGCTTGCTGAAAAAAAAGTTGTCGTCGTCGGTCTCGGCAAAACAGGCATGGCCACTGCGCGCTTCCTGAAAAAAAGAGGGGCCGTGGTGGTCGTCAGCGATGCGGCCACCGAAAGCAAACTGGGAGCTGCCGTGCAGATACTCCGGGAAATGGGGGTGGGTCTGGAGCTGGGTCAACACCGACTGTCCACTTTCATGGATGCGCAGCTGATTGTCATCAGCCCGGGAGTTTCGCACACCATCGCGCCGGTTCAGCAAGCGTGCACACACGGAATACCGGTGCTGGGAGAAATTGAACTTGCTTCCCGGTTTATCACACAACCCATTGTGGCCGTCACCGGGACTAACGGAAAGACCACCACTACCGAGCTGGTGGGTCGCATGCTCAGGGGCTCGCAGATGGATGTGTTTGTCGGGGGCAACATCGGCAACCCGCTGATCGGTTATGTCGACGAGCCGCAAACCGCGGAGGTGATCGTGGCGGAACTCAGTAGTTTTCAACTGGATACCATCTGCACTTTCAGGCCCGCGGTGGGAGTTCTGCTCAACATTACAGCCGATCACCTGGACCGCTATCCGAATTTTGAGGCGTACGCGGCCTCAAAAATGCGGCTTTTTGAAAATCAGCAACCCGAAGATATTGCCATATTAAACAGCTCCGACCGCCGGGTAGACTCCCTGGCTCAAAACATCAGAAGCCAGAAATGGATCTATCCCAATGCGGCCGTTGACCAGCAGGGAGCGGCCCTGAACGATCAGCACATATTTCTGCACGCCGGTCAACCCGTCTTGCGTCAAGATACAATCGGTGGTCGGCGATCAGCAAACACGGCTAACTGGTCCTTGGATATCACCCGCATCAAACTCAGGGGCCGACACAACCTGGAAAATGCCTGTGCCGCCAGCCTGGCGGCGCTGGCCGCCGGCGCACAACTCCAGGCCGTCCGCGAGGCCCTGGAGCACTTCGGCGGCCTGCCCCACCGGCTGGAATACATCGCCACGGTTGAGGGAGTCGAATATTTCAACGATTCCAAGGCCACCAACGTCGATGCGGTGATACAGGCCCTGGCATATTTTGCCGGACCGGTGGTCTTGATCATGGGAGGACTCGACAAGGGAAGCGATTTCGCGGCCCTGAAAAATGTAACCCGACAGTCGGTAAAAGAACTGATCGTTATGGGAAACGCCGCCGGCCGCATCCGGTCGGCTCTCGGGTCCCAGACGCAAACGACGGCGGCCGCTTCGATGGCCGAAGCCCTCGACAACGCCTATCGGGCAGCCGCACCCGGTGATGTCGTGCTGCTGTCACCGGGATGCGCGAGTTTCGATATGTACGCCAATTATGCCCGGCGCGGAGAGGATTTCAGCAGACAGGTCGCCCGACTGCA
Source organism: Desulfobacterales bacterium (assembly GCA_029939875.1). Lineage (GTDB taxonomy): Bacteria > Desulfobacterota > Desulfobacteria > Desulfobacterales > JAFDCJ01 > JAFDCJ01. The sequence continues at coordinate 4,662 of JAOZSC010000161.1, read as the reverse complement.
AGAAACCGCCGAGGGTAAAGGCTGATACCCGCATGGATCGAAGGGACATACAAATCTGGCAAACATCATGAAAATAACGACTATTCTTGAATGTTACTCCTGTTTTTCATTTTGTTTGCGATCACGGAAAATTAAACCATGAGCACTGAGCAGACATCCCACAGCGCACCCTACGACGTGCAGCTGCTTTTTCCGGTTCTATTCCTGGTGGGAATCGGAATCGTCATGGTTTACAGCGCCAGTTCGGCTCTGGCATTGAAAAAATTCGGCACGGAGTACTATTTTGTAAAAAAGCAGGCGGTCTTTGCGCTGCTGGGCCTGGGGGCCCTGGTATTTTGCCGGCATTTTCCTTATCAATGGTATCGCCCGCTGACTTACCCCCTGCTGGTCCTGGCACTTGCTTTACTGATTGCCGTTCACTTTTCCGGCTACGGCCCGCCTGCCGGCGGCGCGCAACGATGGCTGCACCTGGGCAAATTATCGTTTCAGCCCTCCGAGTTCGCCCGTTTCGCATTGATCGTATTTCTGGCTTACTCACTGGATAAAAAGGGCCCGCGGCTGAAGGAATTTTCCATCGGATTCGTGCCCCACGTTTTCGTATTCACCACCCTGGCCGTGTGCATTTTATGGCAGCCCGATTTCGGCTCGGTGGTCATCCTGGGTGCGATCACCTGGCTGATGATGTTTATTGGCGGTGTGCGCTGCCGGCATCTGCTGGCATCACTGCTGGTGGTGGCGCCCGTGGCCTATTATTTTTTATTCAATGCCGGCTACCGGAAAACACGAATCATAAACTTTGTAAAACGAATCTTAAGCTTTCTCGACCCATTGAAGTATTCAAACGATGCGGCATACCAGATCAAGCATTCGTTCTATGCCTTCGGCAGCGGCGGCACGTGGGGCGTCGGCATCGGCAAGGGGCGTCAAAAACTATTTTATCTGCCCGAACCGCATACCGATTTCATTTTCTCGGTGATTGGTGAAGAACTCGGTCTGCTGGGGGTATTGATTATCATCGTGCTCTATGTGCTGGTGCTGGCAAAAGGCGTTCAAATCGCCCGGCATGCGCCGGACATGTTTTCAACCTTGATGGCCACCGGTTTGACCGCTGCCCTGGGGCTGCAGGTTTGTATCAATATGGGGGTTTGCCTGGGACTGCTGCCGACCAAGGGACTCGCCTTGCCCTTTTTAAGCTACGGCGGGACATCCCTGCTGTTGAACATGGCATCCATCGGCATCCTGATGAATATCAGTGCCGCACGCCGCACGCAAGCGCGGTCACAATAAACGATTAGCAGACCCATGAGGAGTAATAATTGGTATGATAGCTCATAGCAAAAAAAGGATGAAGTCCTTCAGACTATCGGCTATCGGCTATCAGCTATCAGCTTCAGGGCAACCACCGGGAGCCGCAAGGTCTGATGAAACCAGGGTGAATCGCGCGCTTCGCATCGCCTTTTCCGGCGGGGGGACCGGGGGTCACCTGTTTCCCGGAATCGCCATGGCACAGGAGTTTGTGGCCCGCAACTGCGCCAGCAAAATTCTTTTTGTCAGCACCGGCAACGCGTTGGAACAGGCCGTGCTGTCACGGGCAGGCTTTGAACTGCATCCCATCACGGCCGCCGGCATCAAGGGACGCGGGGTATGGAACCAGTTAAAAGCCGTCTTGAAAATCCCGCGGGGAATGGTTCAAGCCCTGGGCATCCTTAAGAAGTTTTCCCCGGACCTGGTGCTCGGCCTCGGCAGCTATTCTGCCGGGCCGGTGGTCGTAGCCGCGTGGCTGCTGAGAATTCCGGTCGTCATCCATGAGCAAAACATACTGCCGGGAATCACCAACCGGATCCTGGCACGATTTGCAAGGCGAATTTATATTTCGTTTGAAAATACCCGAGGCACCATGAACCCTGACAAAGTCTGCTGGACCGGCAACCCGGTGCGGCAGGAGCTTTTTGGAAATGCCGGGCGCCCTGAAGACTCAACCATTCAAGACTCCGACAGACAGCGCTTTACGGTTCTGATCATCGGCGGCAGCCAGGGCGCCCATCGCATCAACATGGCGGTTATCGAAGCACTGGAACACTTTAAAGGTAAAAAGGGACTGCACTTTGCCCATCAAACCGGCCAATCCGATGAACAACCGATCAAAGAAGCCTATCGGCAACAAGCGGTCAGTGCAACGGTTCAAGCCTTTTTTGACGATATGGCTCGACAGTACCGGCAGGCTGATCTGATTGTCTGCCGGGCCGGGGCGACCACGGTTGCCGAAATCACGGCTCTGGGAAAAGCGGCTATTTTCATCCCGTTTCCCCATGCCGCCGACAACCACCAGGTGCTCAATGCCGCCGACCTGGTCCAGGCAGGAGCGGCCGAAATCATCGTCGAAAAGGACCTGAGCGGCAAAAGGCTGTGTGAAAAAATAGAGCATTATATCGATCATCGCGAAGCGTTAAAGGACATGGCCGCCCGGGCACAGCATTTCGGCAAACCGCAAGCGGCTAAAGATATTGTGGATGACTGCTACCGCCTGCTGGCAGCCGGCAACCCTGAACCTTGAACCCTGGACCTTGAACCTTAATCATGTATCTAAAAAAATATCATGTGCATTTTGTGGGCATCGGCGGCATTGGGATGAGCGGCATTGCGGAACTGCTGCTGAATCTGGGCTACCGGGTCTCGGGTTCCGATCTTCAGGCCTCGGATATCACCGACCGTCTAAAACGCCTGGGCGGCGTGATCTTCGAAGGCCATGCCGAAGAGCAGACCAGCGGAGCCGATGTGGTGGTGATCTCCTCGGCCATCGGTGACGACAACCCGGAAGTACTGGCCGCCAAACAGGCCTCGGTTCCGGTAATCCCCCGGGCTGAAATGCTGGCCGAACTGATGCGGCTAAAATACAGCGTGGCCATCGCCGGGGCCCACGGCAAAACCACCACCACTTCAATGGTGGCGTCGGTGCTGGCCCACGGCGGTCTGGATCCAACGGTGGTAATCGGCGGCAAATTGAAAAGCATCGGCTCCAACGCCGTGCTGGGCCAGGGAGATTTTATTGTGGCCGAGGCCGATGAGAGCGACGGATCTTTTTTAAAATTCTCACCGGCCATCGCCGTGGTGACCAATATCGACCGGGAGCACCTGGATTTTTACCCGGACCTGGAAGCCATCAAAGACGTTTTTGCAAACTTTATCGACCGTATTCCCTTTTACGGCCTGGCGGTCCTGTGCCTGGACAACGAATCGATCCAGGAGCTGATTCCCCGGATCAAAAAACGCTACACCACCTACGGCATGAGCACCCAGGCGGATTTCCAGATCCGGGATGTAACGTTTGAAAACCGGCGCAGCCACTTCAGTATTTACCGTCAGGGCCGGCTGCTGGGCCACATCACGCTGAATCTGCCGGGCATGCACAACGTTTACAATGCCACCGCCGGCATTGCGGTGGGCATGGAGTTGGATATTCCATTTAAAGCGATCCAGGCCGCCCTGGAGACCATCGAGGGTGTGCAGCGCCGACTGGAGGTCAAAGGGGAGGCCAACGGTGTTACTGTCATCGATGACTACGGGCATCACCCCACCGAGATTAAAACCACCCTGGGCAGCTGGAGTATCCAAACCACCGAAGAAGA
>JAOZSC010000161.1:0-1026 GCA_029939875.1 Desulfobacterales bacterium | reverse complement strand
CCGAGATTAAAAGCACCTTGGAGGCCGTCACGGAGTGCTGGCCGGACAGGCGTAAGGTGGTGGTGTTTCAACCCCACCGCTACACCCGGACCAAGGCCCTGTTCGATGATTTTACCCGCTCCTTTTACCAGTCCGATGTTCTATTGGTGCTGCCGATCTATGCCGCTGGCGAAAAGAAAATTAAAGGGGTCACCGGCCATCAGCTGTGCGAAGGCATTAAAGCCCACGGGCACCGGGAAGTCTTTTGCGCCCGGACCATGCAGCAGGCGCTTGGCTATCTGAAAAAAAATATAAAACCCGGTGATGTCCTGTTGACACTGGGTGCCGGAGATGTGTGGAAAGTTGGAATGCAACTGCTTTCAGTACGCAAGCGGAAATGACAAACTGGACTGGGTTTCTTTACTTTCTTGAGGTCTAATAATGGCCGTCCGTAAAAAGCCGCGCAAAAATTACCGCAAAGGCAATAAAAACCGGCGAAGGTTTACCCTTCCCGGCCGGTTGCTGCTGGCATTCAAACTGCTGGCCGGCATAACAGCGGTAGCGGCGATGACCGTTTTTTTCATTCTGATGTATGACCTGCTGACCCAGAGCACCTATTTCCGCATCCGGCGCCTGACTGTCGAGGGCACGCACCGGCTGACCGAAAAACAGGTCGCCTGGAAGGCCGGTATCGGAAAAGGAGCCAATATTCTGGCGGTAAACCTTTCGCTGGTCAGAAAGCGACTGCTGGCCCATCCGTGGATTGCGTATGCCGAGATCAGTCGGCAGATCCCCGACGGGTTGAGCATTCGGATTCAGGAACATCGGCCGCTGGCCATCGTTGATGTCGGCCGACGGTTTTTAATCAATCACCAGGGGGAAATATTTAAAGCCTGGGAAACATCCGATCCCGCAAACCTGCCGGTGATCAGCGGCTTGAAGCTGTCCGACCTTACGGTGGAGCGACAGTCGCAATCTTTCCCGCACAGCGGTGCAGCATCTCATACGGAAGCGTTTCGCGCTGTAATGCAAGTGCTGCAGCTGGGT
>JAOZSC010000160.1:2567-6394 GCA_029939875.1 Desulfobacterales bacterium | reverse complement strand
TGCGGTGTGCCCTCGGTGATGGGCCGTCCGAAATTGATGGCCAGAATGCGGTCGGATATGTCCATGACCATGGTCATGTCATGTTCGATCAACAAGATAGTGATGCCCAGTTCGTCCTGGATGTCCTTGACCCAGAAGATCATGTCCTGTTTTTCTTCCGAGTTCATGCCGGCACAGGGCTCATCGAGCAGCAAAAGATCGGGTTCCAGGGCCAGGGCCCGGGCCAGCTCCACCTGCTTCTGGGTACCGTAAGGAAGTCCTCCCACCAGTTTGTGGCGTGCGGCCTGCAAATCCAGCAAATCGATAATTTCTTCCACCTTGCGCCGATGGGCGACTTCCTCTCGGCCGGCAAAAGAACGCCGGCCCCACATCAGGGCGCCGTGAAAAAGACCGGTCTTGATAAACTGGTGGCGCCCCAGCATGATGTTTTCCATGGTGTTGAGATTGTTGAACAGCTCGATGTTCTGAAATGTACGGGCAATGCCCATCCGGGCAATGCGGTCCGGTTTCAGGCCGTCGATTTTACGATCCTTGAAGTCAATTTCCCCGGAGTCGGCTTTGTAGATTCCATTGATACAATTAAACAGGGTCGTCTTGCCGGCGCCGTTGGGACCGATAATGGCATATACCTCCCCTTTTTTTATGGAAAAGGTGATGCCGTCCAGTGCCTTGAGGCCCCCAAAAGAAATGCCCAGGTTTTTTACTTCAAAAAATGCCACTGCTATCCCCACTGCTGAAACGTATTGTCAGAAGGCTGGGATGCGGTTGCGCACCCCAACCTTCACAATACTGGGTCGGCACACTGCCTTATCGTTTGAGGTCTATTTGTAGTTAATATAATCCGTCTGGATCCAGTCGGTTAATACCTTGTATTTGGCATCTTTCGTAGCCTGGGCCAGAAAAACCTCTCTTTGTCCGAGCCGGCACAGGGGACTGTTGGGATTAAATGGCTTATAATTGACCTTTCCCATGATGCCTTGAAAATTCTGAATGCCTTCCATGGCTTTAACCAGGCGTTCGCGGGTCAAGTTGCGTCCCGCCCGGCGCAAGCCTTCCACAAACGGTTCGGCATAGGCGATGCCAGCGCAAAAAGTCAACCCCCAGCGCTCGTCCTTGGCGGCATACTTGCCAAAGGCGTCTTTTTTGTACTTTTTCATTAAAGGCAGCGTCGGGTGATTCACATCCTCCACGTTGCCGATACCCACTTTGGCCGGATCCATCATGCCAAAGCTGGCCATAATGGTGCCCGCATAAAGCCCCTTGGTAATATACATCATCAGGGGAACATCTGCACAGGTGGTGGTGGTCATCCACTGGGGATCAAATTTCATGGCCTTGCCGGTTCCAATCAGCCGGGCCACATGCCCGGGGGTTACAAACATGAGAACCGTATCGGCCTTGGCCTTTCGCAAGGCCATGATATAAGGCTTCATGTCCTTGTCAGCCAGGTTAAGGGGAAGCTCCACGGCAAGTTTCATCCCTTCTTTGGTCATCTGCTTTCTGGCGCCCACCAGGCCGGCCTTTCCGTAATCATCGTTTTGATAGACGATGGCAACGTGTTTTTTACCCATTTCTTCCACGGCATAGCGCACCAGCACCTGGGCATCGCCGGAATACATGGGATAAATGGTAAACAGGTATTTTTGAGGCGGATCCACCCAGTGGGTTGAACCTGTTGACGGCGACAGCCATGGAATTTTTCTTTTCATCAGGTAGTCTTTGACTGCCAGCCCGGGGGCCGTACCGACGCCAGAAACCCAGGCAAACATGCCGATATCTTCCTGCAGCTGCTTGACGCCGGCCTTGGTTTTGGCCGGGTTGTAACCGTCGTCAAAATAGTGGTGCACCAACTTGCGGCCATGAATACCGCCTTCGGCGTTGAGCATCTTGAAATAGGCATCAGTTCCCCGGGCCACCGCGCCCCAGGGCGCCGCCGGGCCGGTTTGCGGCCCCCATTGCCCGATGTGGATCTCCGTATCGGTGACACCCTCTTCGGCCATGGCCGTAAATGTCAGGCCGAAAACGATGGCCGCTATCGCCACAATTACCCATAAGCTTTTGTTTTTCATACCCGTACTCCTTTCTGTTGTAGGTTATACCCTGATTGAGCGCAGCCAAATCAGACAGACAAAATCCCATCCCATTTTATTTACGCTTAATTGGGGTTATACTTTTTTGACATAATGCCTTGCGAACAATCCGCTGGGACGAATGCAAAGCACCAGTACAATGACAACAAAAGCCACCACCGACTTGAACTCGATGGAAACGTAGCCTCCAAATAACTGCTCGACGATGCCCACGATATAAGCCCCGAAAACGGCCCCGGGCAAAGAGGTCATTCCTCCCACCACGGCTCCGGCGAATCCCTTGAGCATGGGATCCCACATCATGTAAGGCTCTACCAGCACCGGTGCAACCAGCAACCCGGCGACACAGCCGACAACCGAGGAGATGCCCCAGGTGACCATGCGCAGCCGGTTTGTTTTAATCCCCATCAACCGGGCCGCGGTCTCATTTTGCTGGGTGGCTTTCATGGCCACACCGATTTTGGAATACCGGAAGAAAAGAAAAAGAATCAGCATGATGATAAGTGCCGCCACCAGGGTCAACATGTCGAGGGTACTGATAAATATGTCACCGATGACGATGCTGTCATAGGAAGATATGGGAAACGGCATGGCCCGTTGATCGGCGCCGAATTTCCAGGAAACGATGCCGATCAGCATCATTTCCAGACCGATGGTAATGATAATCAACCCCAGCACGTTGGGTTCTTTGGCCCGCCGCAGAATCGCAAATTCCAGAAAACATCCCAAAAGCATTGCGAAAATGAGGGTAGCCGGAAAGGCTATGTAGGACGGCAGCCCATAGGATTCGAGCAGCAGGTAAGCGACAAACACCGGCAGCAGGGCCATTTCTCCCTGGACAAAATTGGGCACCTCCGAGGCCTTGTAAATCAGCACCATACCCAGCCCCATCAGCGCATAGGAGCTTCCCACGGCGATCCCGCTGAGAATCATCTGTAAAAAATCGACCATTTCCCCGCTCCAATTTTATTGCTTGCGAACAATTTTCCCGGCCGGCCGCAAATCCGCGCAGAACGCACCCCGGCGGGAAAAAGACCATTTATGGATGGAAACAAGTTAAAACGGCCACATCTTCCAATACTTCTTGGTTCGTATCCAGATTCCGAAAATCCCCAAAGGCTCAAAGATCATGATCAAGATCAGAATCGACCCGAACACGATCAGCTGGATGTTCGACACACCGGTGAGGGAAAAATAATTTTGTGACAATACTCTCAGCCAATCACCGATATAGGGAATTTCGAGAATATTTCGAAGTTCCAGATCCAGCCAAGTGAGCAGGACCGCCCCCGCAATGGGACCCAGCATGGAGCCCAGTCCACCGACCACTGCCATGGTCAGAAACATAATGGACATGAAAAGGCTGAAAAGCTCGGGTTCGATAAAGCGCAGAACAAAGGCGTAAAGGCCTCCTGCGATGCCGGCATAAAAAGCGCTGACCGCAAAGGCCAGGGTTTTGTAGTACACCAGATTCACCCCGATGGTTTCCGCCGCGATATCTGCATCCCGAATAGAAATAAACGCCCGGCCGACCTTGGTTTTGATTAAATTGCGGGCAATAACCGCTAAAAACACCGTCAGGGGGATCAATAAAAAATAAAAATCCCGGTCACTGTCCAGATGCCAGGGGCCAATGATCAAATCCGGGGTATGCAGGCCCTGTCTTTCACCGAACAGCTCGATTTTACCGATGATCTGGGTAATTGTCAGGCCAAAGCCGAGGGTGGCAATTGCCAG
>JAOZSC010000160.1:0-2557 GCA_029939875.1 Desulfobacterales bacterium | reverse complement strand
ATTGCCAGATAGGGCCCCTCCAGGCGCAAAGCCGGCAGCCCCAGTCCAAAACCGAACAGGGCTGCAGTCAAAGCGGCTACCGGCAGGGCCAGCAGGAAAGGGAAATGCAGCCGGGTCATCAGGACAATGGTGCCATATGCACCGATGGCAAAAAACCCCGCATGCCCCAGGGAAATCTGACCGGTATAGCCCACCAGAAGATTGAGTCCGATGATGACAATAATGTTGATGGCCACATAATTGGCCATGTAAATGTAATAATTTTTGGACACAAAGGGGAATATGGCCAGGAAAATCATCAACGCGCAGAACCAGAAGACTACCACACCGGAGGTAAACAGCTGAACATCTTCATAATAGTCCCGCTTCATGTCCATCGGCGGCAGATCCTTATCCAGTCAGTACAAGGTGGGAAAACGAAACGATATAAAATACCAAAAGCAGGCCGCATGTCAACACTAAAATCCATCAACCCATAACAGCTGAACCGGCTGGTACCAAAGGGCAGGCCGCTGCCACCGGCCTCACGGCTGCACGGCCATGCGTTTTTCGCGCCGGATCAGGTACAGGTTGCGGGTGTAGATAAAAATTCCCATGGATTGGCCCAGGATAAACACCGGGTCTTTGCGGTAAACGGCATAGGCGAACAGCAGGGCGGACCCGCCAATACTCAAGTACCAGAACAGCACGGGAACGATGCTCTTGCCGGCCCGCTCGCTGGCCAGCCATTGGACCAGAAAGCGGGCGGAAAACAGCAGTTGGGCAAAAAATCCGATACCTAACCATATCTTGTTCATTCTGTTTTACTTCCTTTGCGTCGGCAGCGAGGTTGTTTTCACCCGGGCGCGTATCGCCCGGCTCTGCATCCACCTCACCGCCAATGTATCCATGATGCCGACCCACAGCCGATTGTGGATACCGTAATTTGTGCGGCCGTACCGGCGCGGTCGGTGGCAAACGGGCATTTCGACAATTTGAACACATCCTGCGATACGGCTTAAGGTCGGCAAAAACCGATGAAAGCCGTTAAACGGCACCAGCTGGTCGATGCACGCACGACGGAAGACCCTCAGCGAACAGCCCACATCGGTGACCTGTTCATGGGTCAGCCAGTTGCGAAAACCGTTGGCGATGCGTGAAGACACCCGGCGGATGGCGCTGTCCTGTCGTTTGCGCCGCACGCCGTTGACTATGTCACAATTTTCGTGAACCAGCCGCTCGATCAGCCCGGGGATATCGCCGGGGTCGTTCTGGCCGTCCCCATCGAGGGTTGCCAGGACATCACCACGGGCATGGCAAAACCCCGCATACAGGGCAGCGGATTGACCGAAATTGCGCGTCAGCGCAACATACTGATGGCGGGCATCTTGCTGGTTGAAACGCATAATTTCGTCCAGGGTGCTGTCCGTGGAGCCGTCGTCTATCCAGATGCATTCCCAGCGGTAGGGCTGTGAATCCATGACCGCATCGATCTCATCCCGCAACAAAACCGCGTTGCGGGCCTCGTTTTTAAGCGGAATGATCATGCTCAAATTGAAATCGCGCATATTTTTTTTATCTGGAGCCACCATAAGATGCACAACTGTACTTCGAATCTGCTGTCAATTGAGCGCGATATGTATTTTGGTTGAGCGTTATTGTCCATTTGGGGGAACAGGCCATCGGGTCGGTTGGCGTTAGAAATTTCAAGCTGTTTGAGGAGCTTGCGACGAGTTCTTGAAATTTAGCCGACCGTTCCGATGGCGCCCCAAATGGACACCGGGAGCGAGGCCAAAATGCATATGGCGCGGCGTGACAGCAACTTTTGGAAAAATTACCACAATTATGGTTAAGGGACTAATATCAGCGCAAAATCGCTTTGTACAGGATTATCTTACAGCTCAGCGCTGCCGGTGGCCGTCCTTGAGGTGGTTCGTTGACGGTGGTCTTTACTCTTGGTGTTTGTGCGGATACGTCCCGTGGGGATGGACATGGGCGTGCCGATGCACGTGCAGCTTCTCGTCTATGAGGATGGTGCCGTGTTGCAAGGTATAAATCGCATTGGTGGTGGCCGCCAGAAAATCAAGGTCATGGGAAATGATCATGTAAGAAAGCTTCAGGTCGCAAAGGATGCGGGTGATTTTTTCCCGGGTCTGTCTGTCCAGGCCGTTGATGGGTTCATCGAGCAGCAGTACTTCCGGTTCCATGGCCAGCACCGTGGCCAGGGACACCAGCCGCTTTTCCCCGCCCGAGAGCTTGAAAGTGATCCGGTCCTCAAAACCGTCCAGCCCCAGGTAGACCAGGGTCCGGCGCGCAACCGCAATGGCCTTGCTTTTGGATTTTCCCAGGTTCAGCGGCCCGAAGGCCACATCTTCCAGCACCGTGGGGGAAAAAAGCTGATCGTCTGAATCCTGAAACAACAGCCCGATTCGCCGGCGCACGGCGACAAAGTCCTTTTCTTCCCGCACGGCCTTGCCGAAAATCCGGACCTCACCGGCCGCCGGTTTCAACAGTCCCATGATAATGTGCAGCAGGGTCGTCTTGCCGCTGCCGTTGGGGGCCACCAGGCCCAGGCGGT
>JAOZSC010000159.1 GCA_029939875.1 Desulfobacterales bacterium | reverse complement strand
ATTTTAATTAGCCATAGACGCACACGCAATCGCTGCGCGATAAGGATTTCATTGCGCTGATTTTAAAAAGCTGAGGATTGCATCCTTATATTTTCTCATCGCCAGGGATTCGAATATATGGCGGTCAAACGGATTGTTGTCGACCAGGATCTCTTTGTTTTTTAAAATATTGATAACCAACGGAAGATCAGCGGTATTTAAAACAACCAGATCAATTTCGTCGGTTTCCAGGATGTCGATCAGCCGCCCCAGGATGTCCAATTTATTTTCGGCAATATTGGACCCTTTATTCAAATAGACTGCGATATCCACATCACTCAACGGCTGGGGTTTTCCCCTGGCCAGGCCGCCGAAAAGGTATGCAAAGACGACCCCGGGGTGAGACTGGAGGTAATTGACTGCCAGGGGGATCAGCTTTTCAATAGTTGCCGGTAATTTGGTGTATTTGATCATTTATATCGATAGATTAGGCACCCCGATGGAATAGGTGCAACAGAGATTCCATGGGGCAGGCAGGGAAAAAAAGGCCTCAGGTGCCGGTATGGTCTTTTAGCATTTGCAGTGCTGCTTGTTTTAGGGCGGGGATATGGTTCCGGCAAACGTCATAAATTATTTCATGATCCACGTGATTGTAGTGGTGGGAAATAATATCTCTTAATTTCATAATATTCGGCCATTCAATTTGAGGGTATTTCCTCCACATTGCTGGATTGATCTTATCAATCTTTTTTACCAGCTCGCCGATAATTTGAAGCCGCATGCTGATGGAGTCGAGGGTGAGAACTCCAGCTGCATTCATGACGAATTCATCTGGTTTGGCGATGTTCGCAAAGCGGATTTCAATTAATTCGATCGAATCCAGAATACCCTGTAAATTGTCGATAATAAAATCTTCAGGCATAAATTGTATCTTTTTCAATCTGTTGGACAAAGCGACTGTATGCCCTGTTTCCTTTGCGAATGATCTCTATTTTCCGGCCGAACTTTTTTTCGAGGTAAACTTGCAGCCCAGCGAGATAATCGAATCGTGGTGCTGTTAGTTCAACGATCAGATCAATGTCGCTGTCCCTGCCTGACTGCCCCTTGCCTGACTGCCCCTTTGCAAATGAACCAAAAAGACCAATATTAACTACCCCGAATTCTTTGGTTAAGTAAGATTTTTCGGTCCTCAACAGGCTTATAATTTGATTTTGTGTAAGTTTGGTTGCCATTTTAATTCACCGAACACTCTATTTTCCTTCAATTTATTATAAATACGGGTGGTTGTCAATCCGATTACAGTTGAGTTTTAATTGGCCGCCCCGGTAAAATTCGCTGCGCTCGTTCTATCGAAATTTCATCGGGGTGGCTCAAAAAATTTTTTGATTGATGCGATCACCCTGGAAGCCGTTCGGCCGTCCCAGAATTCTATCTCATTGGAAGCGGTTGGGCTGGTAGCAAGAACAGTGTCTACCTGTTTTTCCAGCTCATCGATGCTGCACAGGCGGTTTGTGCCGCTGGTAACGGTGATGGGCCGTTCGGTGTTGGGTCGCAGCGTGATACAGGGGCGCGATTTTCATGAAGTTGGGCCGCGCGGCTGCGATTAGGTGGATTTTCATTTTTTCCTGTTTAATGGCTACAGACCCGTCTTCGCACAGGGCTTCGCCGGGCAGGCCTACATGGAGGCGCTGCGTGCCAGGTTCAAGGAGGCGCTGACCGCCAGCTCATAGCTGATAGCTCATAGATGAAAGGAGAGCGCCTGCGGCGCAGGTGAAAGGTTCAAGGGGCGCTGACGCGCCGGGTTCAGGGCTTTTCCCCCAAAGCCTCCAGATCTGCCAAGTCTTTGTACCGGCCGACAGCGCGCTTATTTTTAATATAGTTTTCCCGGTCAATATAATAGACATCATGCTGACCGAATTTTCCTTTTTTACGACTCTGCCACACCTGTTCGGCTGTTAATCCGGTGAGTTTGCTTATTAAATCGATTCTAACCGGCGGAAAACCGAGCTGGATGATATTGCCGGATAAAACATCGTCTTCAGAAATATCAAGTTGCCCGAAACCAAAATCGTGTAAAGCACTGAGAAGGGCTTTCGCATTCGAGGATGTCGGGCGGATCCAGAAATCGATATCGCCTGTTGCCCGGGGGCAACCATGAAAAGCGAGGGCAAAGGAGCCGACGATCATGTATTGAACATGGTTGCTGTTGAGTGCGGCAACAAAATCGTCAAAATCAGGATGGATTTTCACTGGTTGAATTTCTAATGGTGATTTTACGGATGATTGAAGGTGGTCGATCATAGCCCTGGATTAGATAAAACTGCTCTCTTAAAAATTCGACGGCACTCAGTCTTTCATCCGCAGTTTTTGTATTCCAGAATTTAACGTCGTTATTTTTCGCATCGCGATTGATGATCGTTATTTTTTTCATTGATTATAATTGGCCCCAGACCCACACGGACGCACATAGATAGGTTCAAGGTGAAACGTGATACGTTAGATGTGAGAGGTGAAAAGTGATACGTGAAAAGTGAAAGGTGATTATAGACGCTTGCGAAGGGAGTTCCTTAAACCGATTATCAAGGCTCTCACCCTATTTATCTGTGATAAAATCCCATCATTTTTGCAAAATGTTAGCCTGTGAGCAATTAATAGCTGAGTTTCAACTTCGGCCAGTGATCCCAAAGAAAAGCTGAGAAAATTTAAAAACTCTTTATTACTGTTTCGGCCAGCACCTTCGGCCAAATTACTGGCAACCGATACGGCCGCTCTGCGAATTTGAGAAGTTAAGCCAAATTTTTCTACTTCCGGAAAGGATGCACTGAGCTTGTAAATTTTTTCCACGAGATTGATAGATTCCTTCCACGCATCCAAATTTTTGTGATCCATCCAGTTGCCTCTTACCTCTCACGTTTCACGTCTCACTTTTCATATTATGGGAACATTATTGACTGAGTTGATTTTGGGCCGGTTTTGATTTTTTATTCACCGCGGAGAGCGCCCGGTTAAATTCGCGATATACCACTGGATGGAGGCCGTCATTCCCCGGGAGACATCATATTCCGGTTCAAATCCCATCAAATCCCTGGCCCGGGTGATGTCTGCCAGGGAATGGCGTACGTCCCCCTGGCGGAAAGGGCCGTATTCAGGCTCTATGTCCTTGACTTGCGGTTTGTGTGCGATCAGGTTTTCTTTAATCAACCGGAACAATTCATTCAAAGTTGTCCGCTCGCCATAGGCCACATTATAGACTTTGTTAACCGCTTCGTGGTTTTCGGTTGCCGCGGCAAGTAAATTGGCCTGCACGGCATTGTCAACGAAACAAAAATCCCGGCTTGTCTCGCCATCACCGTTGATAACCGGCGCTTGATTGTTTAACAAAAAATCGATCCATTTCGGAATTACGGCCGCGTAGGCGCCCTCCGGGTCCTGGCGCTTGCCGAAAATGTTAAAATATCGCAAGCCGATGGTCTCCATGCCGTATGTTTTTGCAAAAACGTCGGCGTAAAGCTCATTGACATATTTGGTCACGGCGTAAGGAGAAAGGGGGCTGCCGATGTGATCTTCGACTTTCGGCAAATCCGGATGATCGCCATAGGTGGATGAAGAAGCGGCGTACACGAAGCGGTGCACCTTTAAATCCCGGGCTGCAATCAACATATTTAAAAATCCATCGACGTTGGACTCATTGGTCGTGATGGGATCATCGATGGAACGCGGTACGCTGCCCAGGGCAGCCTGGTGCAGGACATAATCAACTCCGCGGCAGGCGGTTAAACAGTCTTCAAGGTTGCGGATATCGTTTTCCATAAAATTAAACCACTTCCACCGGGCTGGTCCGACTGCTTTTTTCACATCCTCGAGGTTTTCCGGTTTTCCGGTTGAAAAGTTGTCCAGTCCCGTCACGGTCTGGTCCAGGCTGAGCAGTTGCTCCAGGATATTGGAACCGATAAAGCCTGCAACACCGGTGACCAGCCACTTTTTCGGGGCGGCGGCCAGTTGTTTTTTAACTTCGCTAATTTTTGCCATGTCACCTCAATAGGTTCTCTATGAAAGGTTAAAGCAATGGAATGAGTACTGCGCAATTCCATCGGGGGGGGCTGATCACTATTGCACCGTGCGGAAAGGGCGCGGCGGCGTGAGGGTGAAACTCACCAGGCCCCGGTTTTCGGTGTATTCCTGGCTGTTGTCACGTGAACTGACGTTGCGGAAAGAATACTCGAAGCGCACGAACAGCCAGTTGAGTGGCTGGATGACCAGCCCGGCGCCGGCCCGGCTGGTGTGGTTGGTATAACTGGGAGACGCATCCTTGTACTTGTCCCGGCGGTAGGAGCCGAAAATGTCGGCGTTGACCCGGCGGGCCAGCTGGTAGTTGAACGCCGCCCGACCCTCGTAGTACTGGGTATACCCATTGGCTTCTGAGGTGAAATCCGCCGACTGGTAGCCGCCGTTGGCATTGAGATACAACGATCCGCGGTTAAACTGCTGGGTCAGGCTCAGGCTGCCCGATGGAGCCTGGTTGTTGCTTGCACTATCAACATCACGGTAAAAATAGCCGCCATAGGCTTCCAGGTTGGTGTGGTCCAGCACCTGGTAGGTGAAACCAACCGAGGGGTTGTAGATCATGTAATCGTGGGAGCGGCCGTTAAAATGCCTGCGGGTGTGCTCGTACTGGACAAAGCCGTCCACATGCCGGCTGAGCTTGCTGATCAGCCGCAGGTTGCCGTAGTAGGAATCAAAATCGTCAGTGCGGGTGCTGGTAAAATTCTTGCTCCGGTCATAGGTGCCCCGGGTGTAGCTTGCCATCAGCCGGGAGCCGAAGTGGGACGTAAACCAGTAGTCTAACTGCATGGAGGGGATATAGCCCTGGTTGTCCTCGTAAAACCGGTCCTTGCTGTTGTCCAGCCGGCGGTACATAAAGCCCAGGTTAAGGGAGTCGTATTTGCCGAACTGGTAGATGAAATTTCCCGAGGCGTTGTTGCGGTAGTACTGGTTGCGCCCCTTTCTGACGGTGGTGTCCGGCGGCTGGTTCGGATCGACGGGCGCGACGTTGACATCGCGCTCTGACAGGGGGTCACTGGTCAGGTAAAAATAGTCTCTGACTTCCAGCCGGGTGTTTTTGGAGGTGTTCGCCCAGGCGTTGAAGTTGGACGACACGTTCCAGTCGTCTTTTTCGCTGTGGTTGGCATAAAAAGAATAGCCCGGGTCAGCGGACAGCTCCATGCCGGCGGTTTTGCCCTTCAGCCCCGCGGTAAAGCCGGGGGTCACGGTGGTGATGAAATCATCCTGTTTATTGTCCCGGTTAAGATCGACGTTGTCCGTGTATTCCTCCCGGGCCTGGACCCGTGGGATAAAAGTGGCCTCGAAGGCCGCGGCGGACAGATAAGAAAAACAGACTGAAGCCAGCACGATGGGGAGAATTGTTTTTAGTTTCATTTTTGCTCCACAAAATTGTCAGTTGTTTATTGTTGGTTGTCCGTTGAAATTTAAGATTCGGTTTTTATTTTTCGCTCACCGCAGAGTTCGCGGAGAGCGCAGAGAAAGGCAAAACCGATAAAAATCTTTTCACGCTTTAGCGGATTTTAACTCAGCGTTCTGGAGCTCTGCGGTTAAATTTTTCTTAAAGCGATCCATTCATTTATTATTACGGGACAATGATGGTGTCATCGGTTTTGAGTTTCAGATTCTGGCTGAGGTCTTTGCCTTTGACGATGTTTTTGTAGTTGATGCGGTAGATTTTTTCTTTGCCGTTTTCCGTGCGCAGGAGGATGATTTCTTTTTTGGAGGCCCATTCGGTGAACCCGCCGGCCACGGCAAAGGCCTGCAATACTGTCAGGTGTTTGACCAGGGGATACTCACCGGTATTCAGGACTTCACCCAGAATGTAAAATCGCTGGCTGCCAGGGTTGGTTACGTGAACCGTGACCACCGGGTTGGAAACGTATTCTTTTAATCCCGCCTCGATGGCCCTTTTTAACTCCACCGGCGACAATCCCGCGGCCTCGACGTCATTGACCAGGGGAAAAGATATTTTGCCATCCGTGCGCACAAGCACTTCCTCCATGGATAAATCCGGTTCTTTCCAGGTCGTAATCCGCAGTATGTCTCCCACCCCGACGTGGTATTCGTTGGCACTGGCTTTGGCGGACCAGGTCTGCTTGGCGTTGGATTTTTTCTCCGCCGCCGGTGATTCTCCAATACCGATGGCTACTATTGCCAGCAAACAGGAAATTAGGATGGATATTCTTTTCATAATTATTTCTCCTATAGAATCAGTTGATTAAGTTTATTGGGTTTATTGAGTTGAATAAGTAAATTTGGTTGATTGTGTTGATTCGTTTATTAAGTTGATTAGTTGACAGGGTGACTTAATCAACTCAATCAACTTTTAGTATCTTAATCAACCAATCAACATACTCA
>JAOZSC010000158.1:2174-6443 GCA_029939875.1 Desulfobacterales bacterium | reverse complement strand
AGAAAAATTAATCTTGGGACACTCAAGCATCCAACAATGTGCTTCAACTTTTTTGTGGACGGTAGAAGCGTTCCTTTTCGCTGTAAATACACCCGCAGTACTGCTGACGATACATTCCCATTTTTTTTGACGTCTCAATGCCCTGTTTCCAGCCAATACGAAAATCATCATAAAAAAACGGCACCCCCACGGATTCGCCGATGGATTCTCCCATGGATTGGATCAGTTCGTGTTTTTGGAATTTACTGTAAAGCAGGGTGGACGAAAAAAAATCGAACTTGCCGCGGCGGGCCAAAAGCGCGGTGGACCGCAGCCGATCGTGATAGCAGTACCGGCAGCGATCTTTTTCCCGGTAGACCACATTCTGAATAAACCCTTCCAGGTCGTAACCTTCCTGGTAAATAACCCTTAAATCAATTTGTTCGGCATAGGTCTTAAGGGTTTGCTCGCGCCTGAGGCATTCGGTATAGGGATGGATGTTGTGACGGTAAAAAAAACCCATCACATCCAGATCCCGCTCCCTGAGCACCTGTACCGGGTAAATGGAGCAGGGTGCGCAACAGATATGAAGCAGGACCTTCAATGTCTTTCTCCGAAAATGGCGGTACCGATTCGCACCAGAGTGGCGCCTTCTTCGATGGCAGCTTCAAAATCTCCGGTCATTCCCATGGACAGTTCGTCCATGTGAATGTTGGCAATGGCTTCATCCTTTATACGCTCGCGCAACTCGCGCAGGGCGGCAAAAAACGGCCGTACTTCTTCGGGAGCGTTAAAATAGGGGGGGATGGTCATCAGCCCGCGCACCAATATATTTTTCAGGCTGGCAATGGATTTTACCAACGCAAGGGTGTCTTCGGGGTAAATACCGGATTTGGAGTCTTCCCGGGCTACATTGACCTGAATCAGAATAGGCTGAACCCGGTCAATTTTTTCCGCGTAGCGGTCCAGGGCGGTAGCCAGTTTCAGGGAGTCCACCGAATGGATGAGGTCGAACATCCGCACCGCGTATTTGGCCTTGTTGGACTGCAGGTGCCCGATGAAATGCCAGGCGGCTGGCAAACTGGCCAGAGCGTTAAATTTTTCCCGGGCCTCCTGGATATAATTTTCACCCAGAACCGTCGCCCCGGCATCGATGGCCTCCCGGACCACCTCCATCGGCATGGTTTTGCTGACGGCCACCAGCCGAACCGAATCCGCTGATCGGCCACAGCCTTCAGCGGCCTTTGCAATGCGCTCTTTTACACGTTCCATTCGCTTTTTCAAATCAAGGTCCTCATTTAAAAAAAAGGTAACAGGTTCATGGTACAAGGTACAAGGATTTCAATGACATAAATGCTTTTCAGCTCGGAAAAATGAATTCTGAACCACTGAACGGATGCTGAGTATTTTTATAACTGGATCAACTTTTCTCGCGATCCAGTCTGGAGCGTTTCATGCTGTCAGCACCAGGACATTTTCGCTGTTCAGAGATTCCAGCACCTCACAAACCGGAAGACCGACAACATTGGTATATGACCCGTCAATACTTTTGACCAGGAATGTGCCGAGCCCCTGAATTCCATATGCACCGGCTTTGTCCATGGGCTCACCGGAATCGACGTACCAGTCGATTTCCAGATCACTCAGTTTCTTGAAACGCACATCTGTCTGAACAGTTTCGGAAAAAAGCCGGTTTAGCGCATGGCAGCATACACAATAGCCCGTAAGCACCCGATGAGTCCTGCCGCTCAAGCGGGTGAGCATGGTTCGGGCCTGAGCCCTGGATTGCGGTTTGCCCATGACGGTGTTGTCAATAAAGACAACAGTGTCGGCACCGATGACCCAATGATCAGGATATTGGCGTGCTATCTCGTCGGCCTTGCCTTCGGCCATTTGCCGGACATAGGTTTCCGGTGCTGTCATCGGGGCAGCAGTTTCATCAAAACGACTGGGAACGACAGAAAACTTCAACCCTGCCTGTTCCAGGAGGTAACGCCGTCGCGGGGATGCCGAAGCCAGGATGATTCCCGGCTTTTTGACCGTTCTATTCATATCGATTCATTACCAGATGCATTTCGGTTTGACAAGCGGCCAGGACACCAGCAACGGGTGGCGCAACTGGCAGAGGCCATTACCGGGTAAATGAGGCTTTCCGACGATCAGCTTGAAAGAGTCAGCATGGCAGCCGCTATCCACGATATCGGCAAAATTTCACTGCCGGCCAAAATTCTTGCCAAACCTGTGCGTCTGACCGCTATCGAAATAAGTTTGATCCAGGTTCACTCCCGGGCCGGTTACGATATCTTGAGGGGTATCGAATTTCCCTGGCCCATTGCGGACATTGTCCTCCAGCATCATGAAAGGAGAAACGGTTCCGCAGCGGCGAGCACAAGTTTTACCCCCGTTTTTCTTTTTCCTTGAAATCCTGCCTCAATTTAGATAAACAGACTTTCAGCGTGCCCGGGTGGCGGAATAGGTAGACGCAAGGGACTTAAAATCCCTCGGTCCAATGGGCTGTGCCGGTTCGATTCCGGCCCCGGGCACCAGTCCGACTCATCAAACTTAATCGGGTCAGCAACCGTCAAAAAAATTATCGCCAATTTGACGCTGTTGCCCTTGACAGGGGAGGCAACAGTGATCAAATTATGAATAACAAGCAGGAACGGTAGGCTCTTTCGGCTTTCTTCCTCCTTGCTGATAAACAGCGCGTAAACCGAGAGGGAGGCACGTTGCTCGCACATCGTCCTCTCGTGAGGGGCAGTTTCTGAAACTCAGAGACTGCCCTTTTGGTTTGTACAGCACCATCATACCCCCATTTTATCTTTCACCCACATGAATTCATCAATTTTTTCCAGCTCCACGAGCTTCCTGTATAAACCTCAACGTTGCATTGCGGTTCCATGATGCCTGCCGCTGTGCGGGAGGCATTTTCATTTTTTCTCTGTGCTCTCGGCGTGCTCTGCGGTGAGTCTTTTTATTGAAAAAAATCTGTTTCAAGACGTATCCAGCTCCTGCAGAAACTTTCGAAACCACGGGGGGTTGTACAAGATAATATAGGCTAGAAAAAAAGCGGTCAACGGCAGAAAAAAGACGACAGAGTCAAGCAAGATGACACCAGCGGCCAGTAAAATTCGCTGAGTCAAGGTCATGGCAATCTCCCATACCAGGATGAAATTTTTTAACGGTAAGTTGTCATTGCATTGTTCTGATTTCTGGCTTCCCATACGGTCAGCCTCAACGACCTATAAAAAAGATGGGGCGAAGCGATGCCACAAGGCACTCTGTTCTTAGGCACTCTTTTATTAGATATTTCAAAGGCGGCGTTCTATACGCGGTTAATCATAGATGCCATGTATCCGGCGCCGAAACCATTGTCGATGTTGACCACCGCCACATTTGAACTGCAGCTGTTAAGCATGGCAAACAGCGCCGTCAGACCGCCGAGGCTCGCACCGTATCCAACGCTGGTGGGAACGGCAATCACTGGCCGGTCGACCATTCCAGCCACCACACTGGGCAGGGCTCCCTCCATGCCGGCCACCACCACCAGCACACTGGCCTGATCGATGAGCGGTTTGTGGCTGAACAGCCGGTGAATCCCGGCCACCCCCACATCAAAAACGGTCTTAACATCATTTCCCATGGCCCTGGCTGTCAGGTAAGCTTCGCGCGCAACGGGAATATCCGATGTGCCGGCGGAAATCACCAGCACCAACCCCTTGCCCGTTACCGGCACCGGCGCGAGTTTCAGCACCAGCATTCTGGCATCGCGATGATAAACAGCCCCGGGAAAGCGGGAACATACATTTTGAGCCTTTTGCCGGTCAACGCGAGTCACCAGAACAACGTTTTCCTGGTCCTTCATTTTATCCATGATGCCCGCAATCTGATCAGCGGTTTTGCCTTCACCGAAAATAACCTCCGGAAATCCTTTACGCAGGGAACGGTGGTGATCGATGTGCGCGTACTCAATATCCTCGTAAGCCGAGTGCTGGAGACGCCCGGCCGCTTCTTTCACTGAAAGGCTGCCGTCGGCAACCGCTGCCAGCATTTTTTTCAACCGGTCTTTTTCCATTCAATTACCCGGCAATTCCCTGGACATGTTATTCAATAATATCCTGCTCGACGATGCCGGCGGAATCGCTGCCGGCTGTTTTTGCGGCAGTCGATGGCCGCACGGAGCTTTTTTTGGTCGCGGATTTCATGGATTGCTTATGAAGCCGGGAGGTTTTGTTGATGCCCTCGATTTGCTTCTGGATGGCGTCCATTCGCCTGGTGAGGTCGTCCTGG
>JAOZSC010000158.1:0-2074 GCA_029939875.1 Desulfobacterales bacterium | reverse complement strand
TGAGCGGTTTCAGTTCGGCTTCGATTTTGGCAACCGCCGCATCCTGGCTTTTTTTATCGGCCTTTTGGGCCTCCAGGTTTTTGAGACTGCTCCGGGTTTTTTGCAGATCCGACTTTAGCGATTTTACCGTCTTATTGATAGAGGACAATTTTGTGGACATTGTAGCAACCAGATCCTTGTCACGGCTGGACAAGGTGGTTGAAAAATTAATCAGTTTATCATTGAATTCCTTGGAAAGGGTTTCTATCTGCCGGGAAAGTTGCTGGATTTCAAGGGATCCGGTATCCTGGGTGCGGCTGACCCTGCCGGTGAGATCACGGTAACCGAAATAGACGGCAACCGCCAGCAGGCAGGGCAAAAGGATGATGACAAGCGTTAGTCGGTGGCTTAATTTTTCCACCCGCAGATCGGCCATTTCTTCTTCAAATAATTCGTCGGGTTCCTCGCCGTCAGCGCTGAATTTAAATCCTGGTGGTTCTTTTTCCTTCATGTCCGGCTACTCCCATTCGATTGTACTGGGTGGTTTGGAGCTGATGTCATACACCACCCGGTTGACGCCGTTGACTTCATTGATAATGCGGTTGGAGATTTTTCCTAGAAACGCATGGGGCAGTCGGGCCCAGTCGGCTGTCATGGCATCTTTGCTGGTTACCGCCCGAATGGCCACGATATTTTCATAGGTTCGCCGGTCTCCCATCACACCCACAGTTTTTATGGGTAGCAATACGGCAAAGGACTGCCACAGTTTTTTATAATAACCGGCTTTTTTGATCTCATCAAGCAGAAGATCATCCACATTGCGCAGGATAGTAAGGCGCGGTCGCGTAATTGCGCCGATAATTCGAATGGCAAGCCCCGGACCGGGAAAGGGCTGGCGCCAGATGAGCTCATCGGGCAACCCCAGTGTTTTTCCCAGCACGCGAACCTCATCCTTGAACAGGTACTTCAAAGGCTCAATCAGGGCCAGTTTCATTTTTTTTGGGAGCCCGCCGACATTGTGATGGGATTTAATGATGGAAGTGGGTCCTCCGAAGGCCGAAATCGACTCGATGACATCCGGATACAGGGTTCCCTGGGCCAAAAATTCGGCCCCTTTTATTTTACGCGCTTCGGCCTCGAAGACTTCCATGAACACGCGGCCGATAATCTTGCGTTTTTTTTCCGGATTCACCACGCCTTTGAGGTCCCGCAAAAAACGAGCACCGGCACTCACGAAACGAATATTGATGGCCAGGTGTCGTTTCAAGGTAACCTTGAGTTTTTCGCCTTCATTTTTTCTCAACAGCCCATTGTCCACGAAAATGCAGGTCAGTTTGTTGCCGATGCTCTTGTGAAGCAGCATGGCGGTTACCGAAGAGTCGACCCCGCCGCTCAATCCCAGGATAACGCGTTTATCGCCAACCCTCTCCCGGACGGTTGAAATGGTATCCCGGGCAAAGGATTTCATAGTCCAGGAGCGTTTGCATCCACAGACGTCGAACAAAAAATTGCGCAGCATCTTTTTGCCCATGCGGGTGTGCGCCACTTCCGGGTGATATTGAACCCCGTAAAGTTTTTTTCTGCTGTTAACAATGGCGGCCACCCGGGTGCTATCGGTGGAAGCGGTGATTTTAAACCCGGGGGGCAATTTCTCAATGGAATCCCCATGGCTCATCCAGCATGTGATCTTATTACCGACACCTTCAAGAAGGCCTTCCGGTTTTTTTACCAGCAGTTCGGCAAACCCGTATTCGCGCTTGCCGCTCCTCGAGACGCTTCCGCCCATGGCCGATACCATGAACTGCATTCCGTAGCAGATACCCAATACCGGGATTTTTAAATCAAAAACAGCGGGGTCTATCCGGGGGCTGTTTTTTTCGTAAATACTGGCCGGCCCGCCGGACAGAATAATACCGTCCGGCTTCAATGCCTTGATGGCCGCCGGGTTAATGTTCGGGGGGTCAATCTGGCAATACACATGCAGTTCACGTACCCTGCGGGCAATCAGCTGGTTGTACTGGGAACCAAAGTCAATGATCAGTATCATAGAGTACCTTGATTTAGTTCTATCTAAACCCTCCACCTAAGGTGGAGG
>JAOZSC010000157.1 GCA_029939875.1 Desulfobacterales bacterium | reverse complement strand
CGGCTGCCACCCCCTGTCGTGATGCAGCGCAATCGCCACCGGCTGTGCCGGCACGAGGCGGTCCGGTTGCTGCGAAGACTATCTTCAGCGCATGTTACACCCGCATCAAAGGCAAAACTTCATGAATGCTAAAATTCTGCTGGCCGATGACGAGCCAGGCATTCGCAAGGTTCTGGGCATATCCCTGGCTGACAGCGGCTATCAGGTGCTGACAGCCGAAGACGGCCTGGAGGCGCTTGATGTTTTTCGCCGCCACAAACCTGAAATTGTGCTGACCGACATCAAGATGCCGGGCATGGACGGCATCGCGTTGTTGCAGACCATCAAGCAGGAATCCCCGGATACGGAAGTCATCATGATCACCGGCCATGGAGACATGGAGCTGGCCATTCGCAGCCTCAAGCACGAAGCCACCGATTTTGTCACCAAGCCCATCAACGACGATGTGCTGGAAATTGCCCTCAAAAGAGCACATGAGAAAATCGCCATGCGGCGGCAGCTGCGGCAGTACACCGAAAATCTGGAGGAACTGGTGCAGCGGCAATCCGCCCGGCTGGTTGAGGTCGAAAGGCTGACCGCTGTCGGCCAGGCGGTGGAAGGGCTGTCTTCAGCCTTTCGGGATATCGCCGGGGATCTGGACAGTGGGTTGAGTTATTTTAACGAAATGCCGTGTTTTGTCGCCATCCACAACCGGCAGCTTAAGATTGTCGCTGCCAACCAGCTGTACAAGCAACGCCTGGGAGACAGGATTGGCGCCGACAGCTGGGAGATATACGACGACCCGGACAGCAGCCGCGCTAACTGCCCGGTGGCCCGTACTTTTGAGACCGGCAGGGGGCAGCGCAGCCAGGCGACCCTTCGCTATCACAATGGTCACCGGTTTCCGGTGATGGTGCACACCGCACCCATTGAAAACAGCCGGGGGGACCTGGACCTCGTGCTGGAGATTTCCGTGGATATTTCAGAGGTCAAACGCCTCCAGGAGCAGCTGCGCACCACCCGGCACAAGTATCAACAGTTGTTTGACCTGGTTCCCTGCTACATCACCGTCCAGGACCGGTCATTTAACATTACCGCTTCCAATCGGCGTTTCAATGAGGATTTCGGCGAAGATATCGGCTCCCACTGTTACTCCGTCTACAAGCATCAGAACGAACCCTGCCAGAATTGTCCGGTGGCACTGACTTTCGAAGATGGAAAATCCCACCAGTCCGAGATGGTGGTGAGGGCCAAATCCGGCGACCAGTACCATGTTCTCATCAACACGGCACCGATTATCGATGCAGACGGTCGGGTTGAACAGGTCCTGGAAATGTCGACGAATATCACGGAAATACGCCAGCTGCAGGACCGGCTTTCCTCGCTGGGACTGATGGTCAGCTCCATCTCCCACGGCATCAAGGGGATTTTGACCGGTCTGGACGGTGGGTTGTACCTGCTCAATTCCGGGCTTGCAAAAAATGACACCCATACGGTACAAGAAGGCCTGGGGGTCGTTACCCAGATGGTCGACCGTATCCGCAATCTGGTGCTCGATATCCTTTACTACGCCAAAGAGCGGGCCCTGGAGTGCACATCCGTCAATGCAATCGATTTTGTCGAAAATGTGGTGGCCATGGTGCACCCAAAGCTTGACAGTCACGCGATCGAGCTGGAAAAAAGATTTGAAGCCGTTACGGATAAATTTGAAGTCGATGCCGTCGTGCTTGCCACGGCCCTGACCAATATCCTGGAAAATGCCGTCGAGGCCTGTGTTGAGGACCGCTCGGAAAAATCGCACCGTATTGTTTTCACTGTCGGCCGGGAGGACGGGCACATCCTGTTTGAGATCCGGGACAACGGCATCGGCATGAGCCGGGAAATCCGGGACAATATTTTCAACCTGTTTTATTCGTCCAAAGGGAAAAAAGGGACGGGTCTCGGGTTGTTTCTGGCCAGAAACATCATCCAGCAGCATGGGGGAACGATTCAAGTTGAGTCCACACCGGGCCAGGGTTCCATTTTTCGGGTGCGCATACCCGGGACTGTGCCCCGGCAGGCCAAAGAAACCGGGTCATACCCGGAAAAAACCGGGATCCAGCCGTGATCGGCATAGCGTTGGCTGAACGGTGCTTTCTGTCTGATAAATCCAGGTTCATTTCATGCTAAAAATTATTCGAAACCTGCGTTACAGCCTGGTGTCAAAGCTGATTGCCAGCGTCGGCATTATTCTGTTGCTGATCATTACGACCTGGGCATACTTCAGCATCAAATACCAGCGCAACCGGTTGCACCAGGAAATGGTGACCGAAACGGAACGACTGGGAAACACCATCAAGCTGGGGACCCACTATGCCATGATGCTCAATTCCCGGGATGACATCAATCAGATCATCATGAATATCGGCCGGCAAAAAATGCTCGATAACATCCGCATTTACAACAAGCAGGGAGAAATAAAATTTTCCAACCATCCGGACGAAGTCGACCGCAGTACCAACATTAAATCAGAGGCCTGTGACATCTGCCACCGCTCCGAACCGCCTCTGGTGGATATCAGCCTTGAAAAACGCACCCGCATATTCAATTCCACGCAAGGTTACCGCCTTCTCGGGGTCATCAGTCCCATTTACAACGAACCGGGATGTTCGACCGGTGACTGCCATTTTCACGCCCCGGACAAAAAGGTCCTGGGGGCCTTGGATGTGGTGGTTTCGCTGCGGCAAACCGACGAGGAGATTTTTTTTCTGGAAAAGGGAATTATCGGACTGGCCGCCGTGGCCTTTTTGGTGACCTCGGCGTTTATCATGATATTTGTTCTGCGGTTTGTCAACCGTCCCATACGGCGTCTGATCAAGGGCACCCGGGCGATTTCCAATGGAGACTATACCGGCAGCGTTGAAGTCGATCAGTATGATGAGGTCGGGCAGCTGGCGGTGGCCATCAACCAGATGAGCAGACAAATCGGCGAGAAGCAGGCCGAGGTCAACCAGCAGCGCAACCGGTATCAGAGCCTGTTTGAAACCGTTCCGTGCATCATTACCGTCCAGGATAAAAGCTATAAACTGGTGGGCTATAACCGGCAGTTTGCCGACAAATTTGATCCCCGGCCGGGGGATTACTGTTTTTACGCTTACAAGGGGCGCGATACAAAATGTCCCAACTGTCCGGTTGAAAAAACATTCAAAGACGGTAAATCCCACTACAGCGAAGAAGTGGGTGTCGGCAAAGACGGCCAGCCCACCTATTGGCTTGTCCGGACTTCCGCCATCCGCAACGAAGCCGGTGAAATTGTGGCGGCCATGGAGATGAATCTGGACATTACCCCCCGGAAAAAACTTGAGCAAGAGCTGGCACGATCCGAAAGGAAATACCATGACATCTTCAACAACATCCGCAACCCCATCTTCGTGCTGGATGCCGACAACCTTCAAATCATCGACTGCAATGACAGCATCAGCAGCGTATACGGGTTTGCTCGCAAGGAGCTTGTGGGACGCTCGTTTTGCGATTTTTTCCCGGCCGGCGAGCAGCAGCGCTACGTCCATAAATTAAAAACGGCCTCGGTCATCAACCAGGTCAAACAGATTCGCAAGGACGGGGTCCCGATTTTTGTTGACATCTGGACCTCGCCGTCCGAGTACTCGGGGAAAGCGGTGCTGCTGGTGACCACCAGCGATATTACCGAACGGCTTGAAACCGAACAGCAGCTCATTCAGGCCAGCAAAATGGCCACCCTGGGGGAGATGGCCACCGGTGTCGCCCATGAATTGAACCAGCCCCTGGCGGTGATCAAGACCGCCAGCAGTTTTTTTATGAAAAAGGTCAACCGGCGGGAAAAAATCCGCGATGATATTCTGGGCACCATGGCCGAGGAGATCGACAGTCACGTGGATCGGGCCACCCGCATTATCAATCACATGCGCCAATTCGGGCGCAAGTCCGAACAGAAGCTTGAACCGGTTGACTTAAATGGAATTTTGAAAAAATCATTTGAGATCTTCAGCCAGCAACTGAAGGTCAGGGGAATAGAGGTGACCTGGCAGCTGGATGAAAATCTGCCGGAGGTTATGGCCGATGCCGGCCGCCTGGAGCAGGTCTTTATCAATTTGCTGATCAACGCAAGGGACGCCATTGAGGATAAATGGGAGTCACAACCCCACAAAAAGGGGAGCAAGAAAATCACCCTCAAATCCTGCTGCCGGGGTTCACAGTCCGTGGTCGAGGTCGAAGATACCGGCGTCGGCGTGGCACGGGAAATAGCGGAGAAAATTTTTGAACCTTTTTTTACTACCAAAGAGGTCGGCAGGGGCACGGGCCTGGGGCTTTCCATCAGCTATCGCATTGTCCAGGATTTTGGCGGATCGATCCGGGTGGCTTCCCGGCCCGGGCAAGGGGCCCGGTTTGTTTTGACCTTTCCGGCCGTTAAGGTCTGAAATAGCGGCCGGGGATTTTGAAACATTAGGGTAAATTTGCATCATGGAAAATACGATTTTACTGGTCGATGATGAGGCGGGGATTCGCAAGGTCCTGGCCATCGCGCTTGAAGACAGCGGCTACGATGTGCACACCGCCGAAAACGGACGGGAAGCGCTGGAAATTTTTAAGGAAATCGCGCCGCCCATCGTGCTGACGGACATCAAGATGCCAGATATGGACGGCATCGAGCTGCTGCGCCATCTGAAGGCGGAAAGCCCGGAAACCGAGGTGATCATGTTCACCGGGCACGGCGATATGGACCTGGCCATTAAAAGCCTGAAACACGATGCCACGGATTTTGTTACCAAGCCGATTCATGATGAAGTGCTGGAGATTGCCTTGAAGCGGGCCCGGGAACGGATTGAGCTGCGCCGCCAGCTGCGACAGTACACCGAAAACCTGGAACAGCTGGTGGAAGAAAAAACGCAAAAATTGCTGGAGGCCGAACGGATGGCGGCAGTGGGCCAAACCGTCACCGAGCTGTCCCATGCCATCAAAAATATCGCCAATGGCTTGAAAGGCAGTATTTTCGTGCTGAACAAGGGCATCGAGCTGGACAACAAAAAGTATTTGCGCCAGGGGTGGCAGATGGTGGCCGACAATGTGGAACGCATTAAAAACATGTCCCTGGATCTGCTCGCTTACGGAAAATATGCCGGGGCGAAGTTCACCCTCGGCGACCCGAATGCACCGGCGCGCCAGGTGGCCGAACTGATGGCTTCAAGGGCCGAAGAGCAGGGAATCGATTTAAAACTGATGCTTGATGATCAGCTTGTACCGCTGGCTTTCGATGCTGAGGGCATTTACCGTTGCCTGTTGAGTATCGTGGAAAACGCCATGGATGCCTGCCGGGAGGATGCTGCCGCCGGCAAAGACAAAACCGTGGTGATCCAGACGACAAAGCCCACCGACGGGGGCGTGCAATACCAGGTGACGGATACCGGCGCCGGAATGGATGAGGGCGTACAGAATAAAATTTTTCAAAGCTTTTTCAGCACCAAGGGCATCCATGGAACCGGCATCGGGCTGATGATGAGCAAAAAGATCGTGGACCAGCACGGGGGCGTCATCGAGGTAAAGTCGCACAAAGGCGCGGGATCCACCATCATCATCAAACTGCCCCCCGCCGTCTGACCCCACCACCGGTGCATGGCCCCGCGCGCCGGTCAGCGCATCCGCAAATTGCTTAAAATCCCTTGACACCTTCCCAGGCGATTGGTAATTTTATTTTTTGGACAGCACGGTTGCTTGCGTTTCACATCCACACCTTTGCCAGTTCATACGTCATCATCATTTCAAGCATTGGCTCAATAAGCAGATGCGAAACCGGCATGGTTACCTTAAATTCTATCTAAACCCTCCAGTTCTAATGGAGGATCGGAGAGGTTATGCCGATCCGGGGATAAGTGATGAAAA
This sequence comes from Desulfobacterales bacterium, assembly GCA_029939875.1. GTDB lineage: Bacteria > Desulfobacterota > Desulfobacteria > Desulfobacterales > JAFDCJ01 > JAFDCJ01. Next base: position 592 of record JAOZSC010000157.1, on the reverse strand, counting down.
TAAATGCCTAAAGGCACTTCGTACTTTAGGCACACTGTTCTTAGTGCACTTCAGGCATTTTTTTGTATTTAACAAATTGTTTTTGCCCCCTTTGCAGCGAGGTATCGGATGACCGAATTTAACTACCAGCAGGTGTTGCCTCTGGGCCGGGATGACACCGAATATCGCCTGCTGACAGCCGAGCATGTCTGCGTTTCAAGCTTTGAGGGCCACGACGTGCTGAAGGTGTCCGCCGACGGGTTGGCCCATCTGAGTCAACAGGCATTTTTCGATGTTTCCCACCTGTTGAGATCAACTCACCTGAAGCAGCTGGCGGCCATTTTGGATGACCCCCAAAGCTCTGCCAACGACCGCTATGTGGCCCTGGAATTGTTGAAAAACGCCGTCATCGCCGCAGATGGTGTTTTTCCCATGTGCCAGGACACCGGCACGGCCGTTATTATCGGCAAAAAGGGGCAGGGGGTCTGGACCGATGGGGCAGACGAACAGGCGCTTTCCAAAGGCGTCTTTAACGCTTACACCAAAGACAACCTGCGTTATTCCCAGAACGCGCCGCTGAGCATGTATGAAGAGAAAAACACGGGCTGCAACC
>JAOZSC010000156.1:3076-6487 GCA_029939875.1 Desulfobacterales bacterium | reverse complement strand
AGGGCGATGAGGTACTCGGCGGGGGGTGGATAGAAAACAGCTCATAGATCACTGGGATAGGGTAAATATCCTGGCCCAAAGGACCAGGGTTTCCATACTGGGCTAAAATGAAAATATCGAATATCGAACAAGGAATATTGAAAAGATTTAAAATCACAACATTGGGCTGCAAGGTCAATCAGGCTGAGTCCGAAGCTATTGCACAGGATCTGATGTCCGCAGACTGGACCGCCGCGTCTGACAGCGAAAAGGCGGATGTGTGCATCGTGAACACCTGCACGGTGACGCAAAAAGCTTCCATGCAGTCACGGCAAGCCGTGCGGCGGGCCATCCGCAACCATCCGCAGGCGCGTATCGTGGTCACCGGCTGCTATGCCCAAACCTCTCCGGAAGATATCCGATCCATCGACGGAGTCCATTACATTGTCGGCCAGGGTGAAAAACACGACATCGGCCACATCGCCCGTGCGTCAGGCGAGGAGCCCTCTGACAGCGCGGTTTGCATCTGTGGCGACATATCTCAACAGCGCCCATTCGAATCTTTATCCATGCCGGCAGTTTTTACAAACTCCCGCACGCGCCCGTTTTTAAAAATCCAGGACGGCTGCGATGCTTTTTGCACTTACTGTATCGTGCCTTACGCCCGCGGCCGCAGCCGCAGCATGCCGCTGGAAAATATATTGCACCGCATTGAGCAATTGGCCGGAGCCGGCTATCATGAGGTGGTGCTGACGGGGATTCATCTGGGCGCCTACGGTCATGATTTGACTCCCGGAACCCATCTCGCGCAGTTGCTCAAGCGCATCCAGGCAGCCGGTCCCATTGACCGGGTCCGGCTCAGCTCAATCGAGCCTTTCGAACTTACGCCAGACGTCATTGACCGGGTGGCCGGATCCGAGATGTTCTGCCGCCATTTCCACATTCCGCTGCAAAGCGGCGATGACGGTATTTTAAAAAAAATGGGGCGCCCCTATTCCCGTCGGGACTTCGAGAATTTAATTAATAACATTCACCGCCGGATGCCCGATGCAGCCATTGGGGTCGATACGCTGATCGGTTTCCCCGGGGAAGGCGACGCCGCCTTTGACCACACCTACGACCTGATTGCCGCCCTTCCCATCAGTTACCTGCACGTTTTTCCGTTTTCAGTCCGACCCGGGACCGCGGCTGAAAAATTTGCAAACAAAATAGAACCTGGGGTTGCCAAAAAACGATGTGAACGAATGCGTAAACTGGGAAATGAAAAGCGAATCCATTTCTACCGGCAGTTTATCGGCCGGACCCGCAAGATCCTGGTGGAATCCAGGCGCGATACCGCCTCCGGCTTGCTTAAAGGCACAACATCCAATTATTTGCCGGTTTTGATGGATGCTGGAGATGAACTTAAAAATAGCATCGTTGATGCAAAAATTGAAAAATTGGAGGGAAATAAATTATTCGGCGTTTTGCACAATCAAAGATAATGCTGCAAGCAAAAATCGAATGGGGTCTATTTTTCTACTGAACAGAATTTTTTTCATGCTTTGCGAATAAATCACGGAAAAAAATAAAATAATCCTGTCAATTCTGTCAAAAAATAATTATAAGAAAGGGTTCATTTCAAATAAAAATAAGAAAATTAAAGGAGATTATGATGAGCACAAAAAGCGATTACAAAGAGGACATTGAACGGGCCACCGCCGTTTTTGAAACTAACCTGGGCACGTTTGAAGCCGAATTATATGCCAAGGAATGCCCGGAGACGGTGTGGAATTTCATCAATCTGGCCGAAGGCCGGCAGGAGACGGACAAAGATGCAAATTTTTATGACGGGCTCATTTTTCATCGGGTCATCGAAGGCTTTATGATACAGGGCGGATGTCCTTCGGGCACCGGCACTGGAGGACCCGGTTACCAGTTCGCCGATGAGTTTGATTCGTCCCTGCGCCATGACAGCGAAGGGGTTTTTTCCATGGCCAACGCCGGGCCCGGAACCAACGGCAGCCAGTTTTTCGTCACGCTGGCACCGACCCCTCACCTGGACGACCGACATACGGTCTTCGGCAAGGTGACAAAAGGCATGGAGGTGGTTAAAAAAATCGGAGCCGTTAAAACAGGCCCGGGGGATCGTCCGGCTGATGATGTGGTGATTGAAAAAATCACCATTCAGCGATGAGCCGCCAGATTGAGCCATAAAAAAAGCGCAATATTGAAATTGCGCTTTTTGTGTTTATAATTTGTGGTGCCGAAGGCGAGACTCGAACTCGCACAGGCGTACGCCCACTAGACCCTGAACCTAGCGCGTCTACCAGTTCCGCCACTTCGGCACGTTAAAAAGATTGATTTGCTTCAGGGTGTGGACTAAATATATATTTTTTTGATCGATGTCAAGCCCATTATTTTCTGTTTGGTAATCTGCCATGAAAATTATAGACAACCTGGAAAAGATTCATACACCGTTTACCAATGCCGTTATCACCATCGGCAATTTTGACGGCGTTCACATCGGCCACCAGGCCCTTTTCCATGAGGTCATCGAAACCGCCGAAACCATCGACGGCACATCGATTGCCATGACCTTCGAGCCCCACCCGATCCGAGTATTGAAGCCGAACCACCACCCCCCCCTCATCACCCTGTATGAGCAGAAAGCGGAACTGATTGAACGCACCGGTATGGACGTGCTCATCTGTATTCCCTTCACCCGGGAATTTGCTTCTCTAACAGCCAAAGATTTTATCGCAGATTTGCTGGTACGCAGAATCGGGATGAAAGCCATTGTGGTGGGTGAAGATTACAGTTTCGGCAAAAACCGGGAGGGCAATATCGAATTTTTAAAGGCCTGTTCCCCTGAATATGACTTTAAAGTGATCGTGGCCAACTGGATCTGGATGAACCGCACCTATGCGGATCGGATCAGCAGCACAAAAATCAGGGAATTTGTCACGGATGGCAAAATGATCGAGGCCGAGAAAATGCTGGGCCGCCATTATCAGATCCGGGGAAAAGTGGTAATCGGACGCGACCGGGGTGGCAAAGTCCTGGGAATTCCCACCGCCAACATCAACTTGCATGATGAACTGTGCCCTAAAACCGGCATTTATGCCGTCACCCTGGAATGCAGCGGCAAGCAGTATAATGGGGTGGCCAATATCGGTTACAGCCCGACGTTCAAAGACCATCAGTTTACGGTGGAAGTGCATATTTTCGGATTTGATGATACGATATATGGTGAAATTATACGCGTCAACTTTATTCAGCGCATTCGCGATGAAAAGAAATTTTCAAGCATTTCCGATTTGATCGCGCAAATTAAACAGGATATCGCCAATGCCCGCGAAATATTGACGACCTGAACCCTAAATTGCCACACAAACCCAAAGACACGAAGCGATCCTATTTGCTAAAATTTATCTTTGTGTTTTGGTGTCT
>JAOZSC010000156.1:0-3066 GCA_029939875.1 Desulfobacterales bacterium | reverse complement strand
TGAAAAAAAACGTCACCATTTCCTTTATCGTAGGCCTGGCGATATCCGCGGTGGCACTTTATTTTGCGTTTAAAAACATCCCTGTCAGGGAACTTGGCCGCTACCTGGGATCCATCAACTATTTATGGATGATACCGGCGGTGGCAGTTACGTTGATCTCTTTTTTCCTGCGGGCGGTGCGTTGGCGCTTGATCCTGGAGTCGGTTCGCAAAATAGGCATCTGGCAGGCCTATCACCCCATGATCATCGGGTTTATGATCAACTGCGTGCTGCCGGGTCGGCTCGGTGAGGCCGCTCGACCGGCGATTTTGCAAAAAGAAGAAAAAATTGCCTTTACCACGGGACTGGCCACCGTGGCCGCCGAACGGGCATTTGACATTTTTTTCCTGATCATATTGTTTCTGATAACTGCCGGGACGATAAAAATCAATCCCGACTTGAACGTTGCCTTCGGCAACCATCAGCTCAACCGCGAAACCCTGGTGCTTGTATTCAACGGTCTGGTGAAGATCGGAGCCGTGCTCATCGCAGGTATCTTGTTGTTCAGCATTGAAAAATTTCGCGCGTTCATATATCGCGTGATCCGGTTGACACCCCGGCTTGTTTTTTTTGCGGGGCACGGGTTTCAGACGACTTTCGGCAAGCGGATATGCGAACCTGTTATCGGCATACTGGAAAACATTGCCCAGGGTTTTGCGTTGGTGAAATACCCGCGCAAGGTCTTTTTTTGCGCACTGCTTTCCTCTCTGATTTGGGCGCTGCAGGCGCTGTCCTACTACCTGGTTTCACTGGGTTGTCCGGGCATCAACCTGGGCTATTTTGAAATAGCCACTGTGATGGTGGTCATATGCTTTGTCATTTCGCTGCCTTCGGTTCCCGGCTGGTGGGGACTTTGGGAAGCCGGCGGCGTTTTCGCACTCTCTATTTTCGGCGTGGCGTCGAAGCAGGCCGCCGGTTACACCCTGGTCAATCATGCCCTGCAGGTCATCCCGGTGATCGTTGCCGGCCTGGCATCGGCCATATTTCTCAGTGTGAACATACGACGAATTTCTTATAAAGCTGATGGATCATAGACCCAATGGAAAATCAAATGTAAGGCGATTGTAATCTTTTTTTTGTTTCTAAGCATCACATTTTAAAACTCGTACTAGTCAAAATGGAAAAACTTGAAATCGTAACCTATCCGGACAAATTTCTGAGCCAGCCGACCCAGCCACTGGAAGACATTGACGCCCAAGTCCAGGATATGATCGAGCGCATGTCTGCCACCATGTACGAGGCTCCCGGTGTCGGACTGGCGGCCATACAGGTGGGCTGGAACAAAAGCCTGTTGATCTATGATGTGTTCCGGGATGAAAAGCGATCACTGCACGTGCTCATCAACCCCAAAATCATTTCCCGGGAAGGTGAGGTTCTGTCGGAAAACGAAGGCTGCTTAAGTGTGCCGGATTTCCGGGCGGATGTTAAACGGGCCTCGGCTGTTACCGTGGAAGGCTATAACCGGAAAGGCAAGCCGATAAAACTGGACGCCGAAGACTTTCTGGCCATCGTGCTGCAACATGAAATCGATCATTTAAACGGTACCCTGTTCATTGACCGCATCAGCTCCTTAAAACGGCAAATGTACAAGCGCTCGGTAAAAAAGAAGCTGCGGGCAAAATAGCATGTCAATTGGTCCGTCCCGATGAAATCCACTTCGCTGTCATTGGCATGAATTTCATTGGATAAATTGTTGGTGGCCAGTTGTGCGTTGCCCATTGATCGATATGATGCCAGCTCTTTGTAGTCCAACAAATCATGACAGTTTATAAAAAAAACACCTTCAAAATTGTATTCATGGGCACGCCGCATTTTTCAGTGCCCGCCTTGCAGGCGCTGCACAAAAGCGGTCATGACATCCTGGGGGTTGTCACCCAGCCGGACCGGCCCCGGGGACGGGGACGCCGGGTCGTGCCCCCGCCGGTAAAAGCGACCGCTTTGAGCCATGGCTGGCGGGTCATTCAGCCGGACGCCATTGGCAGTGCTGAATTTGTAGGGCTGCTTGACCAGCTGCAGCCGGATTTTCTCGTGGTCATCGCCTTCGGCCGAATCCTGCCGGAAAAGGTGCTGCAGATTCCACGCATCGCTGCCGTTAATGTACACGCTTCCCTGCTGCCCAGGTACCGGGGACCTGCTCCCATACAGTGGGCGATCATCAACGGTGAAAAACAGACAGGCGTGTGCACGATGCTCATGGAAAAAAAAATGGACACCGGTGACGTGCTGCTGGTTGCCCGGGAGCCGATCCGTCCGGATGACACCGCCGGCGGCCTGCACAATCGTCTGGCCCTTAAAAGTGCGGCGGTTCTCATCGACACCTTGTCCGCTTTTGCCGCTGCTCGGATTGCACCCGTGGCCCAGGACCACAACCTGGCCACGTACGCTCCCATGCTGTCGAAAAAAGACGGCCATATCGTGTGGAAACGATCCGCTGAATCCATCGAGCGTTTTATCCGCGGGGTCACGCCCTGGCCGGGGGCCTTTACGTTCCACCAGGATCAACGCCTGAAAATATTCAAATCACGGCCCGTAGCAACAGACATGTCCCAGCCCCCCGGAACTGTCCTGCAGGGATTTGCCGATGAACTGCGGGTCGCCACAGGTCAGGGCGCCCTGTGCATCGAAGAGATCCAGGGCGCTTCGGGCAAACAGCTTTCAATCAAAGATTTCCTGCGGGGCCACAACATACCGCCCGGTGAAATTTTAACTTAAATTTTTTCCTTGAACCGTGTACCCTGAACCTGTTTTATCATGCCCTTCGATGCTCGCAAAGTTGCCCTTGAGGCGTTAAACATCCTGGATTCAGGTCATTTGACCCTGGACGCCGTAATGGAGGATGTTGCCAACGATTTTTCGTCAACACCAAGACGTGAACGCGCCCTGCTGCAAGCCCTGGTCTACGGTGTACTGCGCTGGAAAGGCCGCCTGGATTACATCGTCTCCCGGTTTTCCCACTCCCCATTGGATAAAATCGATCCAAAAGTGCTCAACATTCTGCGACTGGGCCTGTTTCAAATCATTTACCTT
>JAOZSC010000155.1:3574-6490 GCA_029939875.1 Desulfobacterales bacterium | reverse complement strand
TCCTTGAACCGCCCCAAACAGCTCAACACCTTCAACACCCCCCTGGCAGCCGAACTCGAACAAGCCTTGCATGAACTGGATGCAGATGAAAATGTGAGGGTCATCATTGTCAAGGGGGCCGGAAAAGCGTTTTGCGCCGGTATCGACGTCAACGAGCTTGCCGGTAAAACCGCCATGCAGTACCGGGACTGGATCGAACGTATGGAAAAACCGCTGGCGACCATCAGCCGCCTGGCAAAACCCGTAATCGCCCAGGTGCACGGGGTGGCCGCGGCCAACGGTGCCGGACTGGCCGCCGCCGCCGATCTGGCGGTTGCATCTGAAGACGCACGACTGGGACTGACGGCCATCAATGTGGGGCTGAACTGCATCGGCCCGGTGGTCCCGGTTACCCGCTCGGTGGGTAGAAAGCGCGCGCTGGAACTACTGCTTTACGGTGATTTGATAACCGCCGCAGCGGCCTTGAACATGGGGCTGGTAAACCGCGTGGTGCCAGCCGCCGACCTGGAAGCGGAAACCCGCAAGTGGGCAGCTATCTTGGCTCGCAAAAGCCCCATTGCCGTGCAGATCAGCAAAAAAGCATTTTATGCAGCCGCCGATCTGGATTACTACAAGGCCTTCGAGTACATGAACGAGGCCTTTGCCCGCCTGTGCACCACCGATGACGCCAGGGAGGGGGTACAGGCCTTTTTTGAAAAACGGGAGCCGCAATGGAAACTTCGGTAATCACTTAAACCGATCCACCTGCACCTGGATTTTCTGCGCCTGCCCGGCGGGAATCGCAACCGGCTCGTGTTCTGCCAGGATCTGCTCAACCTTTTTCTGAGCTCGTGCCAGCAAACTGGTGCCGCCGGCCGCTTGCCATTCTTCGTAACCCGTGCGGCTGATCAGCTTGGGACGCCACTGGGTAGCGCGCAGATACTTGAGGGTGTGCGGCTGAATGAGAAAATTGCTCTGTGAACCCACCTCCCGGATGACATCCACCGCCAGGGTGTCATCATCCACCGGAATTCCCCGGTAAAGCCGCCGCACCTGGTCAATGATTTCATCCAGCATCACGATCATCTCCAGGCTGCCGGTGCGGCCAAAATCCAGATAGCCCACATCATGATTCAGGTTGGAGCCCGCCATCTGGGACAAAAAGGTCAGCAGCCCGGCTTCGAAACTGGCCTGCTCATCCGGAATCTGGGAGTCGCTGGTGCCGGCGTAGCCCCAGTTGGGAAGATTGTAATAGTGGCTCATCTCCACGATGGCCATATAGGCAAGCAGATATTCCGGTGCATTGTAAGAACACTGGGTGGTGGACATATCTAAAACCGCCGGGCCCATGCCCATGATAAACGGGGCCCCCTTTGATTTTAACTGGTGAATGACCAAACCGCAAAAGCATTCCGCCAGTCCCTGGGCCACATGGCCGGCAATGGTCATGGGAGCGGTCGAACCGGCGATCGGGGCCGGGGAATAGATCACAGGGATGGATTTTTCAGCGCAAAACAGGAGCTTATCCAGGCTCTCGGCGGGAAACTTCAAGGGGCTGATCGGCTCGCCGTAATAAATCGCATAGGGTTTAGATCGCAGTTCGTCTTCTCCATTTCGCAAAATCACCGCGATTTGCCACATCTGGCTCAGATCTTCACGACCTGCCGCCGTGCACACGATGGGTTTGGAGCAATTGGCAGCCATGGCCTGAAAACTCAACAGGTAGGCCCGCCTGGCCGGAAAGTCGGATGGGTGGGCAAAGGACATGATAAAATCGATATTGGGCAGCGCATCGGCGACTCTGGCTGCCCGGGCCACATCATCCAGCACACACGGGTGCCGCTGCATTGTCTGCGCGTCCAGCGCATAAATAAGGTCGGAGCCGGTGCCAAAATACGATCGGTGCCCCCCGAGATTCATGACCTGCGACCCCTGCCGGTCAAAAATGGCGATGCGGTCCGGCGCGCTGTCAATGGCCTGTTGGACCAGTTCAGCGGGTATTTTCACCATCCGGTCTTCGGCAGCCGTACAGCCGGCATCCACTAAAAGTTCCAGGGCTTCGTCGTGCAGGATTTTCATCCCGATTTCACCCAGAATTCTGAAAGCCGCACTGTGAATCTTTTCTTTGTCTTCCGCGGACAGGAAAGACAGCGTCGGTCTCATCGCGATTTCGTCTATATCTACCATGGGGTTCCTTTCATAACGCACCAAAATTCAGATAATGACTCCTTTAGGCCGCCGTGTTGGTGATGCCGGAATTCGACAAAATATCCAGCTGCGCCATTTTTTCCATCGTCGGTCGGCCCTGTTCATCCCAGCCCATGAGGCTGTAAAACTCCTGTATCATGGGCTCCATCCACGCACGGGGTTTGGAAGGCTGTTTGCCGGAATTATAGTCCTTTTCGAAAAACATATCCGGCAGGCAATCGTCCGCCCTGCCGGCACCATGCTCCAGGTTAAAAAGCCTTTCCAAATTTAGAATCCTTTCGCCAACTTCAAATAGCCGCGAAGCGCTGACTTTCCGACCGGTGAGGGCGGTGACCAGCTGCGCTTCACCGACCAGATCATAGGTGCCGATGAGGGAAAGCGCCGGCACCTTGCACAGGCCCAGGCAGTCCAGGACAATGCTGACAATCATGGCCCGGCGCACAAGGGCGGCTTTGCCATGGATAGAATCAAGATCGACGGCCTTGCGGGTCCCGAATTCCTTGACCGCCTTTTCCGGCAGCCAATTGTATTCCATGGAGGCGTAAACATCGTTAAAATCTGCCCCGCGAGCGGCCACTGCATACCCCAAAGCGGTGCCCATGATGTTGCCGGGATGGTAGCCGGCCAGTTCGAGGCCCTTGACGTGGGCGGCATAGCGCTGCGCACCGCGACCGATCAAGCGGGCCGCGCGACGCACTCCTTGGGCCAGAACAGCACCGAAACCTTCCC
>JAOZSC010000155.1:0-3564 GCA_029939875.1 Desulfobacterales bacterium | reverse complement strand
CCCGTAGGCCATCTGCCGGATCAAGGTTTCCATGGCCTGTCCGTTGCCCCAGCAAAGCTCCAGTCCGTTCGTATCCTCCGTACCGATGATGCCGCGATCATAAAGATCCATGGCAAAGGCAATCGCAGCGCCCGAGGAGATGCTGTCAATGCCCAGCGACGAGCACAGGTTATCCAGGTAAACCAGGGTATCGAGATCTTCCAAACCGCACCGGGCACCCAGGGACAGCATGGGTTCGAATTCAGGCCGGGCGACCGTTTGCCCTTTTAATTTGCCATCGGAAAATTCAAGCTCGGCCTTGCACTGGATCGGGCAGCGGGGACACCCATGTCGGCGTTTGACCTTGCTGATCAGTTGCCGGCCGTCGATGTTTTTGGTAGCCTCAAAGTGGTTCTGCCGGAAGTTACGGGTGCCCAAAACTCCCAGATCGTCGGCCCACTGGACGTAACCGGCACCCCCGTAAGTGGAAAGTTCCCGGTAGTGGGCAGAATTTTTTATCCGGCTCACGTATTGCTTGATGGCCTCATGGCCGGCGGCCCGTGATTGATACGGATTCTTTGGGGTTTGCCCGCCAATGTTTCCGGTCCCCGTAGACGGCGATGGCCTTGAGATTCTTGGCGCCCATGACGGTACCCAGACCGGTTCGCCCGGCAGCATGGTCCCCGTCGGTCATGATACAGCCGAAAAGACAGCTGTTTACCGATCCGGGACCAATGGCTATGATCTTTAATTTTTCGCCGGGCCGGCTTTGCTGCAGTTGCTGCCGGGTGGCGCGTGTGTCCAGTGCCCAGATGGATTTCGCACTGCGAATTTCGATGTGCTCCCCATCAATTAGGAAATATACGGGACTTTTTGCCCGACCGTGGATAATCAGCGACTGGATTCCCCGGTGGCGCAAGGCCGTGCCGAACCGCCCGCCGACATTGGAGCTTCCCAGCAGACCGGTCAGCGGTGAGCGTGCATTGACATGCAGCCGGGAGGAGATCGGTGCCGTCGTTCCCGTAAGCAAACCGCAGGAAAAAACAAGTATGTTTTCAGCATCCAACGGGTCTACGTCAGGTGACAGATGCGTGTAAAGAAACTGCACGTTAAAACCGCGTCCGCCGAGGCAGCTGTCGAACTGACCTTCTGCAAACGGCGAAAACTCCCAGCTTTCCGTGCTCAGATCAATGTCCAGAATACGTCCAAAAAATTCCATTATTTCAGTTGATACCTCCACCGGCGGGCGACCAATCATCGGCAAGTTTAAAGCCGAGGCAATATAGGACAACCGACCATTCCTGTCAAGCAAGATGCGCCGTATGATCCGGCCGGTCTACATGAGCGCCCCCACTTTTTCTTCCACCGCCGCCGTGATCTTTGCGCTGCGAATCAGCTCTTTCATGGCCGCGATGTCGGTGGACAGGATGCGGTCTTTTCCCAGATGGGGAATCGTTTCGCGGATCATCCGGTAGGCTTCCAGGGTTCCCTCGCCGGGCTTGAGGTTGGTAAATAAATCCAGGGCCTGGGCGGCGCACAACAGTTCAATGGCGATCACGTTTTCCGTATTGCGGATAACGTCCCGGCACTGGCGGGCCGCGATGGTTCCCATGGAAACATGATCCTCCTTGTTGGCCGAAGTCGGGATGGAATCCACACTGGCGGGATGGCACAACACCTTGTTTTCCGAAACCAGGGCCGCGGCCGTATACTGGGCGATCATAAACCCGGAATTCAGGCCGCCGTCACCGACAAGAAAAGCGGGCAGCCCGCTCAGATTCGGGTTTACCAGCCGCTCGATGCGCCTCTCGGAGATGTTGGCCAGCTCGGCGGTGGCCATGGTGAGAAAATCCAAAGCCAGTGCAACCGGCTGACCGTGAAAATTGCCGCCCAGCAGAAAATCCCCGGAGTCGGCGAATATCAGCGGGTTGTTGGTAGATGAATTCATCTCCGTTTCGATCACTCGGCGACAGTAGCTGATAGCATCCCCGGTAGCGCCGTGCACCTGGGGAGAACAGCGCAAGGTATAGGCATCTTGGACGCGGGAACAGTCTTTGTGGGAGGTGATGATTTCGCTGTTGCGGGTGATACGCTCCATGTTGTCGGCACAGGCGGCCTGGCCGGGATGCGGGCGTATCTGGTGAATCTTTTTATCAAATTCGGTACGGCTGCCCATCAAAACCTCCAGACTCATGGCCGCCGCGACATCGGTCATCTTCGAAAGCTGCAGCGCATCATAAACCGCCAGCGCACCGATGGCGGTCATTACCTGGGTACCGTTTACCAGGGCCAGCCCCTCACCGGATTCCAGCCGGATGGCAGACAGGTTGCATTTTTGAAGCGCCCGGGCGCCGGACATCCTCCGGCCTTTGTAAAAGGCTTCGCCCCTGCCGAGCAGCACCAGCGCCAGGTGGGCCAGCGGGGCCAAATCTCCGCTCGCACCCACCGATCCCTGTTGGGGAATGACCGGACAGACTCCACCGTTGAGCAAAGCCGCCAGATGTTCGACGGTCTCCAGCCGGATGCCGGAATGCCCTCTGGCCAAATCCTTGATGCGCAGTGCCATCACGGCGCGCACGGTCTGCTCATCGATCGGATCGCCGACGCCGGCCGCATGGCTCATGAGAACATTTTCCTGCAGCCTGCGGGTGTCCTTTTGCGAGATGGCTACATCGCTCAAGGCCCCGAATCCGGTGGTAATTCCATAGATTGTTTTTTCCTCTTCCACCCAGCTTTCCACCAGCCGGCGGGTTTTGAGAATCCGTTGGGCAGCGTTCTCTGTCAATTTTACCCGGGCGTCATCTCTGGCGACGCATATCAAATCTTCCAATGTCAGGCCTTCAAAACCAAGTGCAATCGTTTTCATAACTGATTTTTCCTCGTGGTTGGCTTAAAAAACAGCTGTCAAACCGTCAGCCTTCTGACTCTGGCACCGGCTCCACAACGATGCGGTAAGCGGTCTGAACCCGGGTCTTTAAAGACGCGATGGCACCGCAGTATTTTGTCTCCGAAAGTTCGATGGCCTGCTCCACGGCCCTGGGGCGAATCCCTCTGCCGGAAATGACGAACTCGATCTGAATGTCCGTATAGGGCCGGGGGTATTCTTCGGCGCGCTCACCGCTGATGTTGACCTGGAAAGCGGTCACATCGAGGCGTTTTTTTTGTAAAATCATAATGACGTCGATGGCCGAACATCCCGCCACACCGATTAAAAGCAGTTCCATGGGGCTGGTGCCGCTGCCGCCCTCATTGCTGTCAATCACCACCGCCGGACCATTTCCCGCCCGCGTGACAAACTGCAATCCATCGGTCCATTTGAGCTGGGCATTCAGTTTCATGTTCGTTTTCCTTTGTGCCGGAATGATTACAGCTTCACCCTTGACGCCTCCCGCGTTGCGGGATCACACATCTGTTTTTATAAATTTCGGTGTGCGCTCGGCTCTGAAGCCCTCCGACTTTTGCAACATTAAGCCTTACCGAAGCTGAGTATGGCAAAAGGGCCGGTACGTGTCAATATCCATATTAATACAGGAATGTTATATGCTCTAACAGTAGGTTTTAAACAAGTCAGGCAAGTCTTCTCTT
>JAOZSC010000154.1 GCA_029939875.1 Desulfobacterales bacterium | reverse complement strand
AAATTGAAGAACAAGTGGATATTGACGATGCCTGGAAGGCTCGAAATGAACCGGGGGAAAATATTTCATGGGAAAAGCTTCGAGAGGAGCTTGAGATTTGAAATATCGAATTGAGCTTAAAAGATCCGCCGCCAAAGCATTCAAAAAAATTCCGAAATCTGATCAAATTTGAGTGGTTATTTTTTGGTCGAAACTAAAGTTAAGGAGCCGGTTCATGAGCGATAGCGAGAAGCTTGCGGCAGCGTTTAGGGATTTCAAAGAATCTTTTTTTTACGGAGACCGTTCGAACTTGAATTTCAAGTGGCTGGCCCATCTTGAGGACAGCCAGGCTGCAGACTTTTTTCAGGACCTGCTTGACGGTATCGGCACTGCCCTGGATGACGACGATTTGCAAAACGTCGTCGATATCGTCAACCGTTGGCAGGCCGAGGGCTACCGCATTCAGAGAGACTTTGATTACGACAGCGGTCCGTTTGTTCGCCTGGAAAAATCGCTGGCTGAAGCCCGACTGACCTTGCTCACATCCAGCGGACATTTCGTGGACGGCGACGACCCCAAACCGTTTGGCGTCGAGAACATGAGTCAGGCTGAGGCCGAGCGGCGTGTTCTCGAATTTCTCAAAGAACAACCCGTCCTCTCGCAAATCCCTATGGATATCCCGGCCCAAGACCTCCGGGTGCGCCATGGCGGATACGATATCCATGGAGCCTTAGCCGATCCCAATACTGCTTTTCCGTTATACCGATTGCAGGAGATAGCAGATCAGGGTGTTATAGGCGGGCTGTCACCATTGGCGTATTCATTTGTCGGGGCCTGTTCGCAGAAACGATTGCTGAAAAAAGATGGCCTGGATTGGGTGGAGCGGATCAAGACCCAACAGACAGATGCTATATTGCTGGTTCCGGTTTGACCGGTATGTCACATGTCCGTCGGACATGTCGCCAGGATGCTGGAAGAAGCCGCGATACCGACAGTTATCATTGCCGCTGCCGCTTTTCGCACCCGCATGGAAATGATGTCCCTGCCGCGCGTTTTACTGACACCCAACCCCATGGGCCGGCCCATTGGCGCACCGGGCGACGTAAAAGGGCAGACGGGTGTGATCCTTGCGGCCCTGGATCTTCTGGAGCATGCTACAGAAAGCGGATCCATAGAGGTCTACCCCCACGCTTATCGATCCGGTGCCTGATGATCGCAGCTCAAAAACGGAAAAGGTGAAAAAAATGAAGGCAATCATCGCCATTTTACTGGCAGGAACGCTCTTTTTGATGGGATGTTCGCGCTGGGAAAATCTGACCGAAGAAGAAAAACAAGCCTACCGCCAATCCCAGATGAGATACGACGCGGGGAAAGGAAGGCGGTAACACCGATTCGGTGAGGTGCGCAGGATAAACCGCCTGCGGTTACCGGGTGCCCGCGTATTTGTGGATGGTGCCGTCGGCGGCCACGGCGTAAACGGCCCCATCGCGTCCGATTGCCGGAGAGACCATCACGTTCCCGTAAAAATGGGTGTCGTAGCCACGGGTCTTAAAATCATGGGTGAGGGTCATCATTTCAGAACTTGAAACATAAAGCCGGTTGGCTGTCACCGCCGGCGATGAAAAGGTGGGCCCCTTCAGCGGCAGTTTGCGGGCCGTTGTGCCGTCATATACCAGGGTGCCGTCAGCAGCGCTTAAGGCCTGAATGTGGTCATCAGACACCACAAAAATCAGTTTTTTAGACGGCGCAGCGGGCGTGGCAAGAACCGGCCGGCCGGCGTCATACCGCCACATTTTTACACCGGTCTGCACATCGTAGGCCGTCACCTTTCCGTCCCCCTGCCCGAGCACCATTAATCCGTCAGGGAAAATCGCAGGAGAAGAGTGTTTTTTAAAAGCGTGCCCTGCCTGCCACAGCACGGACAACTCCGTCCCGTTCCATTCAAACGCACCGATGCTGCACAGGTTGTCGGCAACGACGATCAGCGGTTTCTCCCCGCAGGTAGCCACCGCCACGCTCGGATCGATGAAATTGTCCGGCAGGACCATGCCGTTTTCATCCATCTCGAGGGGAGATGTGCTCACAACACCCCAGATTTTTTCATAGTTTTTTGCAATATCCGAATAACTCCTTCCACTGCCGGGTTCGCCGTAATCGCATGCCGCCAGGCTTCGGCGATCAAGCAGCATGGCCCGGCTGCCGTCATCACCGACCACAAAAAGTTCGCCGTGAATATCGTCGGTTGTGACCACTGACAGGTACACAAAGACAGCGGTGCCGTTGTTCAGTGCGATAGTTTTGGGTGATCCGGTCGTAAATCGGTGGTCTGGAAAAAGATATGCCCACTGCAGATTGCCGAATTGATTGACCTTGTAAAGGGTGCTGTACCAACTGCCGTCACCGTCCCGGCCCGTGACGATCACGTAAATATCTCCTTTGTCTGAGACCGAGGCAGACGAAACAATGGCCGTCTTTAAATCGGCGGGCCCCAGCCATCGCTGCCATTTCTGGCTTCCATCCTCAGAACGGATAGCCACCAGCCTGGCGTCGGCAGTACCGAGATAGATCACCTCCCGATTCTGAAAATCCATGCCGATTACCGGCGAGCCACTGGAAATTCTGTACGGCTTTGAAACCCAGTTCGAAAACAGGGCAAAGCCGCTGTCAATCGCCTGGTATCCCTGACTGGCAATATCACCGTGAAAGTTCCCCCAGCCGGAGGACTTGCCGCCCGCGCAACCGATCAGTGTCGCCAGAGTGACCCCTAACATAATATTGCGCAACATTGCCTTCATATGGCTATCCTCTGAAGGTCTGTCAGCCATGCGCTGCGCTTGCAGACCCGGAAATGATTCGCTTTTCTTCAATATATTCCAACTTCGATAAATTAATCAAGTGAAGATTTAGCGAAGACGACTTGAAAATAAATTTGAAATAATTCACCCCCGAATATTCCAAAATCTGTAATAAACACAACCGACTGCACGGAACGGTGGTTGCCGTTCCATCATGAGGCTTATCGGCACAATGCGCGCAGGACTTGAGTGATTTTTCACCGGTGCGGCCAAGCCGGCAGGGCGATGGGACCGTGCAAAGGCCACGGGGCTGTGTAACCTTTAATATTGGGCTAAAGACCGGTTTCGGAAACAACATAGAAAACAATGATACAGAAAAATTGCTTTCAAACGGCTTTTATGCTTAATTGAATCCGTGATGGGGGGTTGCTCGCAGCGGGTCAACCATCCCATAAAAAACAGTTAAAACCAGAATTTTGCACGTGTCGCAGGCTTTCCGCTGATTTGTACCGGCGCACCAAAATTCAGGTACAAAATAACCAGCGCGGGAGACGCAGATGAACGGTGACCCGGCCAAATTGGCCGCACAGCTGGCTGATATCACTGATGGGCATGTGCAGACGGACAAACCCCTTGCCCCGTATACATCTTATAAAATCGGCGGCCGCACCGCCCTGTGGGCGGCTCCGGCTACTGAAGCCGGTGTTGGCCGCGTGCTGCGGTTCATTCATGAAAAACAACTGCCCCTGTTTGTCCTTGGCTATGGCTCGAACGTGCTGGTCTCGGATACCGGCTGGCAGGGGATTACCCTCTGCCTGAGAGAAAATCTCAGCGGCTGGCGATTTGATTACGAACAGGCACAGGTGCTGGCCGGCACCCGTCTATTGGATTTTATCCGTGCAACGGTTTCAAACGGGCTGGGCGGCATGGAACCGTTGGCCGGAATTCCCGGCAGTGTGGGCGGTGCCCTGCGCATGAATGCAGGTGCCTTCGGACGAGAAATTGAAGCGATGACCCTGGCTGTCAGCGGCTTTTTGCGGGACGGCTCCTCGTTTCAGGCCGAACGCCGGCAGATCGATTTCGGCTACCGGCAGGCCTCCCGGTTGGAAAAAACGGTTATCACCTCCAGCCGCTTTCACCTGGAAACTGAAGACGCCGGCGTCCTGCAGGCGCGGATGCAGGAAATTCTTACCCTGCGCGGAAAAAAACAGCCCCTTGATCATCCTTCCTGCGGCAGTGTGTTCAAACGTCCGCCCGGCTATTACGCGGGCTCACTGATCGAACAGGCCGGCCTGAAAGGCTCACGCATCGGAGGGGCCGTGGTCAGCCACAAGCACGCCGGTTTTATTTTAAACACGCAAAACGCCACCGCAGCCGATGTCTATGCCTTGATACGGCTGATTGAAAACCGGGTTTATGAACGCTTCGGCGTACGGCTCGAACGGGAGGTCAAACTGATCGGAAACTTTGATGAACATACAACCTGACTTGCAGGCAGACACGGCAGCAACCAACCGGGACAATGAATTTCAAACCGGCAAAATCATGGCGCTGTCCATCGCTCATTTTATACACGATGTCTATTCCAGTTTTCTGGCCCCGCTTTTGCCACTGTTGATTGAAAAACTGTCCCTGTCACTGACCCGGGCCGGTTTCCTGTCGACCGTCATGCAGCTGCCCGCCCTGTTAAACCCTTACATCGGCGTGCTGGCTGACCGCGTCAGCATCCGAATTTTTGTTATTCTGGCCCCGGCCCTGACGGCCGTACCCATGAGCCTTCTCGGCGTAGCACCCTCCTACGGCGTGCTGTTGATCCTTCTGTTTATCACGGGCATCAGCGTGGCCCTGTTCCATGTGCCCTCCCCGGTGATGGTAGCGCAGCTGGCGGCAGCACACAAAGGCCGCGGCATGAGTTTTTACATGACCGGCGGTGAGCTCGCCCGCAGCGTCGGCCCGCTGGTAGCCGTGGCCGGGGTTTCTGTTTTCGGCCTGCAGCACTTTTACCCGGTCATGGTTTTTGGCCTGGCCTCCACCTTCTGGCTGTATTTTAAACTGCGTGATGTTCCGCTGAACCACGTCCACGCCAGCCGCCGGCTGTCGGCCCTTCAAACCTGGCGCAGCCTGCGCCACATTTTTTTGCCTTTAACGGCCATCCTGGTCACCCGCGGATTCATGCATGCCTCTTTGACCGCCTTTTTGCCGACCTTTATTAAACTGGAAACCGGTAACCTGTGGCTGGCCGGTATTGCGCTGACCGTGTTTGAGACCGCCGGGGTGGCCGGAGTCCTGACCAGCGGACCCCTCAGCGACCGGTTCGGACGGCGGCTGACCCTGCTGATTTCTTTGCTGGGCGCCCCCGCCGGACTGCTGGTGTTTGCGTCCACCGGCGGCTGGATGCGCGTAGCAGCCCTGCTGGCAACCGGTTTTACCCTTTTGTCCACCACGCCGGTGATGCTGGCCATGGTCCAGGAGAACGCCACCCGAAGTCCAGCGGCTGCCAACGGCCTGTTCATGATGATCTCCTTTATCGCCCGCTCGGCGGTGGTCGTCGCGGTGGGCTTTATCGCGGATATGATCGGGCTGCGTGCCACCTACTTGCTGAGTGCCCTTACGGGAGCCATCGGAATCCCGTTTATTTTAATGCTGCCTAAAAAGTGAGGCAGGAGCGGGAGATCGCATGAAACTGTTTAACATCCTGGCCATACTGATCACCCTGTCGGCGGGTTTCAGCTACCTGAATTTTCGCTTCATCCGCCTGCCGAATACCATTGGCCTGATGGTCATTGCCCTGCTGGTGTCGCTCGGGCTGGCGATTCCGGGACACTTCGGTTTTGACCTGACGGCAGATGCCCGGCGACTTCTGGCTAGCATTGATTTTGATGAAACCCTGCTGCACGGCATGCTTTCTTTTTTGCTGTTTGCCGGCGCTTTGCATGTCAATCTGGGAAATCTGGCCAAACAAAAATGGATCATCAGCCTGCTGGCAACCTTCGGTGTGCTGGGCTCCACGATCATCATGGGGTTTAGCAGTCGATGGCTGTTAGGGCTGCTGGGAATCGATTTGCCGTTGATTTACGGCCTGCTTTTCGGAGCTCTGATTTCTCCCACCGACCCGATTGCCGTTCTGGGTATCCTGAAAAAAGCCGGGGTGCCGGAAAGCCTCGAAACCAAGATCACGGGCGAATCCCTGTTCAACGACGGCGTGGCGGTGGTCATATTTTTACTGCTCCTGGAAGCCGCCACCGGAACCGGACAGATCACGGCCACAACGGTAATATCCCTGTTCGTCAAAGAAGTGCTCGGTGGTGTGCTCTTCGGCCTGCTGATCGGGACTGTTGCCTACTGGATGCTGAAAAGCATCGACAACTACCAGGTGGAGGTCCTGATCACCCTGGCGTTGGTAATCGGTGGTTTCGCCCTGGCCGAGCATCTGCACATTTCCGGTCCCATCGCCATTGTGGTCGCCGGTCTGCTCATCGGCAACCACGGCAGACTGCTGGCCATGTCCGATGAAACGCGCGAACACCTGGACACTTTCTGGGAGCTGGTCGACGAGGTCTTAAACGCCGTACTGTTTGTGCTTATCGGCCTGGAAGTGCTGGTGCTGACCTTTACCCGGCAGCATCTCATGGCCGGCCTGCTGCTGATCCCCATTTTGCTTCTGGCCCGTTTCGTCAGCGTCGGCATCCCGGTGGGGGTCATGCGCCTGTTTCGCAGCTTCAGTCCCCATGTGCTCAAAATTCTCACCTGGGGAGGACTGCGCGGCGGAATATCGGTGGCCATGGCC
>JAOZSC010000153.1 GCA_029939875.1 Desulfobacterales bacterium | reverse complement strand
GCTTAAATAAGGATTGTATCCTTTAAAAAGCCTTCAAGCTTTCTGGCCTCCTGGCCTTATGGCCCGCCAAAGGCGGTTTGCCTTGAACCATTTGGCTACGTTCTGGATATTGGGGCCGGCAGCTGTTTTTGGCCACTTGGATAATAGAATCGATGAAAAAACATCGTGACATCGCAATATTCAGCCTTTCCTTTCTGGATGTTATTTGCTGTGGTTTTGGCGCTATCATCCTGCTGTTTGTGTTGTCCAAATTCGCCGAGCCCGTGATCATCGAAAAGGTGCGCGCTGATCTTCAGTCCCAGGTCGTGCGCCTGGAGCAGGAGCTGCGTGAGATTCGGGGGCAGACCGCAATTGCCAACCGTCAACTGCAGGGCCTGAAAGAGCAGTTGTCCGATGAGCAAAAGCGACTGGCCCGTCTGCAGGGCGACATGTCCAATGTGAAGGGAGAATTTACGGCCTCCAATCAATCGGCCCGGGTACAAAACATTATTGAAGACAAGCTGGCCCGGGCCCTGCAGGAATTAACCATTGAGATGCAGCGGCTGTTGAAAAAGCAACCCCGCAGCAGCCGATCTTCGGTGGGCGGCATCCCGGTGGACAGTGAATACATCATCTTCATCATCGACACCTCCGGCAGCATGCAACGCAACGCCTGGGCCATGGTGCAAAAAAAGCTGGCCGAAACCCTGAAGGTCTATCCCCGGGTCAAGGGCATCCAGGTAATGAACGACATGGGCAACTACATGTTTTCCAGGTACCGGGGGAAATGGATACCGGACAGTCCGGCGCGCCGCCGGGCCATCATATCCAACCTGAGCTCCTGGCGCTCTTTTAGCAACAGCAGCCCGGTGGAGGGAATCGAAGCCGCCATCCGGACGTTTTATTCCCCCGACAAAAAAATCAGCCTCTATGTTTTTGGCGACGAGTTTTCCGGCGGCGCCATGCAGCCGGTGATCGAGGCGGTGGATCGCATCAACAAGGCCGCCGCCGATGGAACGCGCCGGGTCCGCATCCATGCTGTGGGCTTTCCCACGGTAATGGAATTCACCCGTCAACCCGGCAATACCGGCGAGCGGTTTGCCACCCTGATGCGTATTTTATGCCAGAAAAACGGCGGCACGTTTGTGGGCCTGAACAGTACGCGGCCATAAGTTCCATACACCGGGTCCAGAAATGATTCTTTCCCACCTTCCATCCTGTATATCCTTTGTTTTGCTCGTTTTTTGGGCGTTATACAGGCGTTAGCGCGCAATTAGGCTTGACAAATTGGTTGATCCTTATTAATCATAGCTCTTTGACCAAAAAGGCTACCCAATCGTGTGACACGATTTTTTTGATAACTTAAATGGAAAGGAGACAAGAACAAATGGCACAATTAATTCCACCTCATGGCGGTAAAGGTTTGACCTGCTGTCTGCTGGAAGGCGCTGAATTGGAGGCCGAAAAGAAAAAAGCCGCAGGGCTGAAAAAGCTTTCGATCTCACCGCGCGCAAAGGGAGACCTGATCATGATGGGCATCGGCGGATTCAGCCCGCTGACCGGTTTTATGAACAAGGCGGACTGGAAAGGGGTTTGCGACAACTTCCTGCTGGCCGACGGAACCTTCTGGCCCATCCCGGTAACCCTGTCGGCTTCCAAAGAAGATGCCGCCGGCATTAGCGAGGGCGATGAGGTTGCCCTGTATGATCCGGAAGGCGATGAAATCATGGCCACCATGAAGGTCACCGAAAAATTTGAAATGACCGAGGCCGACAAGAAGTATGAATGCGAAAAGGTGTACATGGGTGAAGGCACCCCAACGGCCGAGGAGTTCTGGAAAATCGCCAAAGATGATCATCCCGGGGTTCAGATGGTGATGAATCAACAAGAGATCAGCCTTGCCGGGCCGGTCAAGGTGCTGAGCGAGGGCGAATATCCGACCAAGTATGCCGGCGTTTACATGCGGCCTGAAGAATCACGCAAAATTTTCGAAGGACGCGGCTGGAGCGAAGTTGCCGCCCTGCAGCTGAGAAATCCCATGCACCGTTCCCATGAATATCTTTGCAAAATCGCCGTGGAAGTTTGCGACGGCGTGTATATCCATTCTCTGGTCGGCAATCTGAAACCCGGAGACATCCCGGCTGAAGTGCGGGTGAAATGCATTGATGCCCTGGTGAAGAACTATTTCGTCGAAGATAAGGTTGTCCAGGGCGGCTATCCACTGGACATGCGCTATGCCGGCCCCCGAGAAGGCCTGTTGCATGCCACCTTCCGTCAGAATTACGGCTGCTCACGGATGATTATCGGCCGGGACCATGCCGGTGTGGGGGATTTTTACGGCATGTTCGAGGCCCAGACCATATTCGACAAGATTCCGACTCCCGAAGGCGAAGGCAAAGCACTGCTCTGCACGCCGCTGAAGATCGACTGGACCTTCTACTGCTTTAAATGTGATGGCATGGCTTCTTTGAGAACCTGCCCCCATGGCAAGGAAGACCGCGTGCTGCTGAGTGGAACCATGCTGCGCAAAATGCTTTCCGAAGGCGGTGAGATCCCGGATCATTTCGGCCGGGACGAGGTCCTTGAAATTTTGCGCGAATATTACAAAGGCCTGACCGATAAAGTCGAAATCAAACTGCACGGGGCGGCTACCGGAGATTAGAATTAGAAGCTGAACGCCGCGTTTGATTGCAAATTTAAAAGGGAGCTGCCGCAAGGCGCTCCCTTTTTTGATTTTATTTTACCAGGTTACTTAAAAATTTCTTCCCGCGTATTCGTTATACGCCATGGCCACGGTGCGGTACACCAGGTGGGCCAGCTTGGAAAAAGGCAGATAGGCAAATAAGGTCCACACCAGTATCAGGTGAATGTAGTACACCGCAAAGGTCACAGAAGCCCAGCCGGCCAGCCGGGTCAGTTCCGCTCCCATGCCGGTAACCCCCAGGCCGAAAGCCAGATAGACCAGGTACCAGTCAAAGTAAGTGGAGATCTGATCTTTTTTAGCGCTGCGGTTTTTGATCAACAGGATGGTGCCGATGACCAGTGCAACCCCGGCGATATTGGCCAGCCACTTGATGGGATTGAGTTGGGACCAGGGGCCGTGAATCGGTCCTGCGGGAAACAGATACGACCCGTAAAGGACCATAAAAATAACACTGGTGACGATAAAAAGCCCGATGAAGCCGTACATCGTCAGCAAATGGGCAATTTGACGGTCATTATTTTCCGTACATTCGGAAAATTTAGTGTGTTTGAGTATGGTTGGGATAATTTTCAGAAAAGCCACGATAAACCCGCCGACCTCAATGGTTTCCTTGGTCGTTTTGCCTTCCGCCAGCGCATTTTGATGAATATCACCCAGAAAGCGTTTGAGGCTCAGGGCGAAAACCGCCGCCGCAAAACCGGCGGCCGGGAGCATCATCATGTCCACCAGCCAGGTGGAGAAAAACTTGTAGTGTTTGATGCCTTCACTGGTGTCCGGTGAAAAATTCAGCAACCCGGTAATCAATCCGACCACCAGAAAAAGAACCGCCGGAACGGCCAGCAGGATGGGCAGTTTTTTGGGGTCCTTCAGGGCGCGTGCCAGCACTTTGGGTTGCGCGTACTCTTCAATCGTATACGCACGCAAGGCTGTCAGGACATCACCCGGCTTGGCTTCCCGTGGACAGTAGGTGGAGCAGTCGCCGCAGTTATGACACAGCCAGATGTCGCCGTTGCCCACCAGTTTGTCCTTCAGCCCCCAGGAGGCGGCGATCATTTCCTTGCGGGGAAACGGTCGGGTGTCCGGGGATATGGGACAGACCACCGAACAGGTGGCACACTGGTAGCACTTTTTCAGATCCTCTCCGCCCAGGGCCCCCACTTGGTTGATAAAATCCAGGTCAGGCTCAATAAGGTATGCATCCGCCATGTTTCTACCTCCTATTGCAATTGAAGAATGACGATTGAAAAATAACTTCTTTTAGATCGTCATTCATCATTCGACATTTGTCATTCGTCATTCCTTAGAACCCCTTAAACGGGTTCGGGCCGAGTTCTTCAACCATTTCGACAAAATCATCGATGATTTGCGGTATCTTGTCATAGTCGTCGATGGCCACATCGAACTGCGCCACGCGCTCTTCTTCCAGGGCCAGGCTGGACAGGGCGTCTCCAATCTTCTTCATTCTGACTTCCGCCAGTTCGCTGCCTTTGACAAAGTGGCACTGGTAGTCATCACCATGCTTGCAGCCCAGTAGAAAAACGCCGTCCATACCCTGGGCCATGGCGTCTTTGATCCAGATCACGTTGACCGATCCCAGACACCTGACCGGAATAATTCGGACGTTGGCCGAATAGGTCATGCGGTTCAACCCGACGATATCCAGCGCCGGGTAGGCGTCATTTTCACACACCAGTCCCAGGATTCTCATCGGCGGGTCATCATAATCGTCTTCCGATGGTACACCGATGGCCTTGACCATGGAACCGATACTGTCGATGCTGTAATCGGCAAAGTTGATGATACGTTCGGGGCAGGCGCCCATGCAGGTGCCGCAGCGCCGGCAGCGGGTCGGATTGGGCTTCGGGGTGCCTTTCTCGTCGTCATCCAGGGCCCCGAAAGGGCACTCCTCTGTGCAGCGCTTGCACTGGGTGCAGCGCTGGAAGAAAAAGTCGGGAAAGGTCATGTCCCCGGAGCGCGGATGTACGGATACTCCCCGGTTGATCGATTCCAGACACTGGATGGCTTTCAGGGCCGCGCCGGTGGCATCTTCGGTGGCTTCTTCCATGGTCATGGCACGCCGGATGCTGCCGGCGGCGTAAATGCCGGTGCGCTGGGTTTCATAGGGAAAACAGATAAAATTGGAATCCGCGTAATCATCAAATAAAGCATTGTCACGGAATCCCGGTCCCTGACGGTAGGCCAGATTGACCACCGGATCATCTTTGGTGACCGGCACCATGCCCATGGCCAGCACCACCAGGTCGGCTTTGACCTGGATTTTTTCGCCCAGCAGGGTGTTGTCTGCTTCGACGATCAGGCCATCGCCGTTTTTAGAAACCGCAGTGACTTCTCCCTTGGTCAGGAAAATTCCGTTATCCTGCTGAATATTCTTATAAAAATTTTCTCCGAGTCCGACGGTGCGCATATGCTGGTAAAACACAAAAGCCTTGCCGTCGGCGTAATCATCGCGCACGTATTTAGCCTGTTTGAGAGCCACCAGGCTGGTCACGGCGCCGGCATAAGCGAAGTCTTTGTCGTCTCCCTGGCCGGGGCTCTGGATGAAAACCACCGATTTGGCATCTTTGCCGTCGGAAGGCCGTATGATCCTGCCGGCGGCCGCCATTTCTTCAAACTGATGGTTGGAAATCACATCGGGCAGCTCGCCAAAACCCAGGTGGGCGAATTCCCCGTCTTCGGGCTGATAGGGCCGCCAGCCGGCCGCCAGGACAACGGCGCCGAATTTCTCACCGTTGGGATCAAAGGTCAGAATGTCCTGCCTGCCTTCGTTGTATTCCATGAATTTTTCATGGAGCTGCTCGGCATTCAGCTCATTGCCCTTGTCATCAACCTTCATCTCCTCAGGCAGAGGAAAGGGAACATCAAACTCCATTTTCTCACCGGGTTTTTTCAGCGTGACGGTAAAATTTCCCGGCTCACCGGCGATCCGCGCGACCACGGTCTCGGTTTTGACCGTGATGTTGGAATGATTTTCCAGTTCTTGGATTTTGGAGTCCAGGGTCGGTTCAATCAGACCGTCATAGGGGTAAGCGCCCGGCAGTTGTTTACGCCAGTTTTTAGCGTTTCCGCCCAGGGTGGATTCTTTTTCAACTATCGTAACGTCATAGCCGGTTTTGGCGGCATCGATGGCCGCTGAAATGCCGGTTATCCCTCCGCCGATCACCAGTATTTTGCGGCTGAGCGTGTCCAGCAGGTAAGGCTCCGGTAGATCGACTTTTTCCACCCGGGCCATACCCATTTTAAGGTAGTCTTCAGCCAGCAGCTGAACATGGTCGATAAACTCCTCGTCGTCTTTTTGCTCTTCAGTGGGAGCCGGATATTTGTCCCTGGGATGGGACCATACCACCTGTTCACGCAGGT
Organism: Desulfobacterales bacterium; assembly: GCA_029939875.1. Lineage (GTDB taxonomy): Bacteria > Desulfobacterota > Desulfobacteria > Desulfobacterales > JAFDCJ01 > JAFDCJ01. The sequence goes on along the minus strand of JAOZSC010000153.1, from coordinate 508 downwards.
TGACGCGGTCAACGATACAGCCGTCAAACCGAAACACATCAAAGAGCACCCGGCGCGAGCAGGCCGCCAGCACCAGGGTATTGACGCCTTCATTGGCAATGTCTTTTTTGAGCAGTTCCACCCCTTCCTTGCCGCAAAGCACCGGGCAGGTTTTCACTGCCAACCCCTCTTCCTTGGGAACTTCGCATAGTTTTTCGATATCCAGGGCTTCTCCGATCCCACAACCTTCACAGATATAAACGCCATATTTTTTGTCCATGGATAACCTCCTACCTGTTGACCAGGGTTTGGATCGCCTTTAAGGCCATGCCGGTTGCGTTTTGATTGGATGACACCACGTCAGCCGGTTTGTTGGCACATCCGGCTGCAAACATTCCGCCGGTATCAAAGTCGTTGATGATAAATCCGTCATCGCTGTACTTTAAATCCGCCGGAAGTTTGACCGTGGCGGTTGTGGGCTGCATCCCGGTGGCCAGAACCACCATTTCCACGGACTGTGACAAAACGC